>NZ_LJJX01000004.1:0-244528 GCF_001421075.1 Frankia sp. CpI1-P
TATGACATCGTTGTGGATCTTCGTTGGCCGTTCGGTGCGTCGGGCGGGCGCGGCAGGTCGTGGCACGCGCCTCTCCTCGGCGACCGGCGTGCGTCGTCTTCTCGTGGTCGTGTCCGTCCCTGGAGAATCCACGAGGGTCGGGCGGAAACCCGGGTACACATGGCGCGGTGGATCACCTTAGCCGGCGGGCTATTCACTCTGTGTGACGGTAGCGGGATGTCCGCTACGGGGTAGCGGCGTCGCTGACGGGTGCGACGGCCTGTCCGCCGGTCTGAGCTGGGCGGACGGGTCGGGGTAGCCGTAGCGGCCGTGGGGTCGCTGTCGGGCGCGTGCCCGCGTGGAGCGGGGGCGACGTGCCGTGGCGCGGCTACCGCTGCCCGTGCGGACATCGGCATTCCTCGGATGATCCGGATCACGCGAGAGAAACGGGTATCGGCTCGTTGGANGCGGCACGCCGTGACAAGGTTCAGATCCTCGCCGAATATCAGCCGGAAATCAACTGCGATGACTTTGCCGCCGCGATAGTCGCCTGGGCGGACATCCTTGTCCNCGAAGGGTCGGAGAACGGTGCCGGGGGAATTCCATCGGCCCGTACAGGAGAATCCGAGAGGCTTGGTAACGACTCGGAGAGCCGGTTTTCGTAGGGTCACGTCGTGCTATCATGCCCGCGACGATCACCACGAGAAAGGGTGTGCCCATGCCCCCGAAACTCATCCCGGAATCCAATGTGCCGCTGTCCGCATCGTCTTCCCGACGACTGCGGGCGATCTTTTATCTTCGGGTGTCGACGAAGTCGCAGGTTCGCACCGACTACGATCCGGAAGGCATCTCGATTCCGGCGCAACGCGTCGCCTGCGGGGCGAAAGCCGAGACGTTGAATGCCGACATGGTGGGCGAATATGTCGAGCCGGGCGCCTCGGCGCACAAGAATCTCGAACGACGCGAAGCGTTCCGCGACATGATCGCCCGGATCGAGCGGGACCGAGACGTCGATATCGTGATNGTCTACCAGCTCAGCCGGTTTGCGCGGGACCGGTACGAGGATGCCGCTTTCACGCTGCGGCTGCGGAATCTCGGGGTTGTTCTCGTGTCCGCGACGGAGAACATCGACGAGACACCGGCCGGTGAACTCCTCCACGGCATGCTCGCCGTGATCAACCAGTATCAGTCTGCCGCCAGTGGGAAAGACATCAGCTACAAGATGCGGCAGAAAGCCGCGAACGGGGGCACCCCGGGACTTGCTCCGATCGGCTATCTCAACGTGCGGATCCGCAGTGAGGGACGGAACATCGCCGATGTCATCCTGGACGACGACCGGTGGCGACTCGTGCAATGGGCCTTCGAGCAGTTCGCCACGGGCGCATGGACGGTGGACAGCCTGACCGAGGAACTCAACCATCGTGGTCTGACCAACCGCGCCGCAGGGAAACNCCCGGAACGACCGCTACATTCCTCCCACGTTCACAAGATCCTGACGAACCGGTACTACGTCGGCGTTGTCACCTTCGACGGGGTCGAATATCCGAACGGCCGNCATCCCACCTTCGTCGCCGAAAGAACGTTCATCAGAGTGCAGGGGCTCCTGAAATCCCGTGCGACTGCTGGCGACAAGCCACAGAAGCACTTTCATCCATTGAAGGGAAGCCTGTTCTGTGGCTACTGCGGGTCGAAGTTCGGGATCACGAACGCGACCGGCCGNCACGGCGGAACCTACCCGTACTTCTACTGCCTCGGCCGGAAACCCGGAAAGTGCCGACAGCCCTACGTGATGATCGATGTGGTGGAACAGCTCGTGGCGGACTGGTGGCGCCGCGTCGAGATCACGTCACGGCAGAAGGCGCGGATTCGTGACATCGTGCTCGACGGTGCGCAATCCCTCGTGACGAACGGCAGCGAACAGGCCGATCGGCAGAAACGCCGCATCGGCGAACTCGAAGACGAACGGCGCTCATGCATGCGCGCCTACTACAACGGCGCCATCGGCGAGGAACTCCTGAAGGAGGAGCAGCAGCGGATCGACCGCGACCTTGGTAAGGCGCGCCATGCTCCGCGCCTGCGAAAGCGAATGGCAGTCGATCGGCGCGGTTCTCGACCGACTGTTGAGTCTGTGCGAGGACAGCCACGCCCTTTACACCACTGCCCCGGCACTCGTGAAACGCCAACTCAACCAAGCGGTTTTCAAACGCTTCTGGATCATCGACAAGGGAATCCACGGGGCGGACCTGTTCCCGCCGCTGGCCCAACTCCTCGGTGATGATCTTGCCGCACTGCTGAGTCAGGAGATCCAAGATCTGATCAAGGCTCAGAACGCCACAGACCAGCCGGAAAGCCCAGACCTACATATCCCCACCAAGGGCGCACCTACGGTTGTCCACGATGACACCAGACCCCGTAGCGGGCATGCGAAAGCGCCGCTCGGCATCTATCCGAACGGCGCAACGCCCTATCAGCTCAAGAGAGGGGAAGATCATGTTTCGAACTTCACCACTCTTGTGGAGGTGAGGGGACTCGAACCCCTGGCCTCCTCCGTGCGAGGGAGGCGCTCTACCAGGCTGAGCTACACCCCCTGGAAGTAACCGAAGCTTACAGGATGGNGGGGGCTGTGTGACGACCACCCCCGTCCGGAGTGCATCGCCATCCGTCCGCCAGCTCGCGGGGCGAGGTCAGCCGATCCGGACCGTGCGGTCGCTGTGGGCCTCGGAGCGGGCCTCGTCGCGCCTCTCGGAGCGGGCGGCGGGGAGGGCCACCTCGGTGAGGTCCGCGCGGCGGCCGGGGTGTTCCGCGGCGCCGACTGTGACGGCGGTGCCGGCCCGGCNCGGGGTGCTTGGGCGCCGGGCCGGGGAGCCTGTGCGGGCAGGCGCCACGCCGGCGCCGACGGGACGATCGGGGGTGGTGGCCCAGCCGCCCTGGCCCCGGATGCCGAGGGCCTCCTGCGCTCCGGAGCCGACGAGGGTCGCGAGGAGGTGGTCGAACAGGTAGGCGGCGGCGGTCGGTCGCAGCAGGCCCGCCTCGTGGCGGGACCAGCCCCACGCGCGGGCGCCGTCGACGACGAGTTCCTGGTCCGGCCCGGCGTCCCCGGGGAAGGCCAGTCGCGCGTCGGCGGTCGGCGGTGGGCCGTCGAGGGGGCGGTGGGCCCACAGTTGCAGGGCCTCCTCGGGGCACCATCCCTCGTCCCGGACGGCTACCTGCCACGCCGCCCGACCGGGCCGGTACANGGCGAGCCGGACGGACGTGCCCCGGCAACGGAAGTGCAGGCCGACTCCGTCCGGGCGGACGCCTCGTATCTCGACCGGCACCGCGGAGCTGCCCGGGCAGACGAGGTATCCCTCGTCCCGCAGACGGGCCATCCACGCCTTGAAGGACACGGCGGATGCTGCCTTCCTGATCGATACGCACGTCGGGGGACTCCCACCGGAGGATCGGCGAACTGCCGGCCGGACCTGGGGCCGGGACATCGCGCGCGGCAGGCCACCGGCGAGCCGATCCGAAGCCGGATCGGTCGCCGTGGCCTGCGGCATGTCGCGAATCCTCGGCAGACGTCGGCAAACGCCGGATGCCCGCGTTCGGCGGGAGATGACGGAGCGGTGCCTCTCGCCACTGCGACCGGAGGTGGCGGTCCGTGGGCGCTGCCGGCTCGTTGCGGGGCCGGTGACCGGGACGACGGACGATCAGCGGGGGTCGGCCCGCCGGTCAGGATGGTCTTGCGCCCAGGTTCGATGCACCGAACTCCGAGGCCCCTCGCACCCGGGCCGGCCCCGAAACTATCGGGCCGACCGGCTCGTCACGCTGGCGGCGAGCCTCAGTGGGCGCGAGGGCTGGGACAACACGGACAGCTCCCGGGACGACAGACCACTCGCCACCCCCGGTGAGGGGCGGCGCCGTGCTGCAAACGGAGCGTCACCTCTCCATTATGCATGGGGGCCGATTCGGGTGCCGACGCGCAGACACCCGGCGGGCGGTTCGGGGCTGACCGGGACGAGGCCGGCCGCGATGGTCCGGCGGCCGTGCCGGGCGTCTCCCAGTGGTCCTCCCGTAACAGCTCCCGTGAGGCATCCCGTCGGCCCGGCGAGTTCAGGCCAGGCGGTGGGGGCGGCGCGGGCGCACGCCTGTCCGCGCAGTTCCGGCGCGTGCCGCGTCCCCGCGATCCGGCGACCAGCCGCGGCCGGCGGTCAGCGGTCGGCGGCCGGCTGCGGCGGCCGGCCAGGGCGGCCAGGGCGGACCGGGCCTGGTCGCTGGCCGCGGTGGATCGGGCACGGCCGATCGCACGGTCGACCCACGCGAGGGGGTTCCCCCATGCCAGCCTGGCAAGGCGGCCGGCGTTTGGCGCCTGTCCGGCGGCCACCGCGCTCGGCGGGACCGAGACCCCGGGGCCGGACCGAGGCCGGGACCGGACCGAGACCCCGGGACCGGTCGGCCGGATGGTCCGACCAGGGGATACCGGGTTGGTAGCGGTGCTCCGCGGGCATCGGGCTCGGTGGGGCCCGATCGGGCGGTGCGGATGTGGCCCAGGGCGGATCGAACCTGGCCTTCCCGGGAATCACGACGGNACAGACGTCCAGTCGGAACGAGGGACGGTGAGACGGTCGTGATCTTCAACACTCGGGTGGAGGCGGGCCGGCAGCTCGGCNCACGGCTGGCCCACCTGCGCGGCCAGGATGTCGTCGTCGTGGGGCTGCCCCGCGGCGGGGTCCCGGTCGGGTACGAGGTGGCGCGGGCCCTGGATGCGCCACTGGACGTGATCCTTGTCCGCAAGATCGGTGTGCCGTTCCAGCCCGAGCTCGCCATGGGCGCGATCGCCGAGGGCGGGGTGCGGGTCGTCAACGAGGAGACCCTGCGGCTGGCCAACGTCGGTCCGGGCGCGTTCGCCGAGGTCGAGGCGCGGGAGGCGGCCGAGTTGGAGCGGCGCNCCCGGCGCTTCCGGGACGGCCGGCCGCGGATCCCCCTCGCCGGCCGCACGGTGGTCATCGTCGACGACGGGATCGCGACCGGTTCGACGGCGCTGGCCGCCTGCCGGGTCGTCCGGGCCCAGGGGGCGGAGCGGGTCGTGCTCGCCACCCCCGTCGCCGCCCGTGACCGCGTCGACTGGCTGCGCCGGCAGGCCGACGAGGTGATCTGCGTCCAGGAGCCGGCGAGCTTCTTCGGCATCGGCGAGTTCTACGCCGACTTCGATCAGACACCGGACGAAGAGGTCACCGATCTGCTGCGCCGGGCCGCTGCCCGCCGTCCGGGGGGCGCGACCGGAAATCGCGATGCCGATCCGGTGGAGGACGCCCGTGCGGAGGCCGCCCGCGTGGAGGGTGCCCGAGCGGAGAACGCCTGCGGGGAGGCCGCCCGAGCGGAGGGTGCCCGCGGGGAGACCGCCCGAGCGGAGACCGCCTGCGGAGAGACCGCCCGAGCGGAGGGTGCCCCAGCGGAGGGTGCCTGTGACGGTGGGGGGCCCGGGACGGGCCGGGTCGTGGAGGTGTCGATTCCGGCGGATCTGGTGCGGCTCGCCGGGCGGCTGAGCGTGCCCCCGCAGCCGGGCGGGGTGGTCGTCTTCGCGCACGGCAGCGGCAGCAGCCGCATCAGCCCGCGTAACCGCTTCGTCGCCGACACCCTGGCGTCCGCGGGGCTCGCCACGCTGCTGTTCGATCTGCTGACCCCGGACGAGGAGCGCGACGTCGGGAACGTGTTCGACATCGGGCTGCTCGCCCGGCGCCTGCTTGCCGCGACCGCCTGGCTGCGGGAGGTGTCCGCGACCGCCGCCCTACCGCTGGGCTACTTCGGCGCGAGCACCGGCGCCGCGGCGGCGCTGTCCGCCGCGGCCGAGGCCGCCCAGCAACCCGCCTTCGACGTCGCCGCCGTCGTCTCCCGGGGCGGGCGGCCGGACCTGGCCTGGGATGCGCTGCCGGCGGTGCGGGCGCCGACCCTGCTCGTCGTCGGCGGGCTCGATGAACAGGTCCTCGAGCTGAACCGGCGGGCGCGGGAGCGGCTCACCGGCTGCGCGAGTCGCCTGGAGATCGTGCCGGGCGCGACGCATCTCTTCAGCGAGCCGGGCGCGCTGGAGCGGGTGGCCGCGCTCGCCCGGGACTGGTTCGTCGACCACCTCACCCTGCTGGGCCACGCACACCAGGTCTGACCGACCTCGTTCGTCAAGCACCTTTGCGTAATCGTGTGCGTGCTCCCCGAAATGGGGGAACGACGTCAAGGGGAGCGCATGGCCCACCCGGGCGGGGCGTCGGGCGGAGAGGGGCTAGGCATGGCCTACATCGGTTCGGTGGTCAGCGGGCCGCCGGTGACCGTGGCGAGAGCCACCACGATCAGCGAGGCGGCCCGGAAGATGGGGCGAACGGGCGTCGGCGCGCTGCTCGTCGTCGACGATGACCGGCAGGCGGCGGAGCGGCAGGTCGATGACCGGCAGGCGGGGGAGCGGCAGGTCGGGGATCGACTGGTCGGCATCGTGACCGACCGTGACATCGTCCTGCGCGGGGTGGCGCGGGGGATCGGGCCGGACGGCCGGATCGACGCGCTGATGACGACCGAGGTCATCACCGTGCCCGCCGGCATGGGCGTCGAACGGGCCTACGAGATCTTCCGGGATCACGCGATTCGGCGGCTGCCGGTGCTGGACGGCCGGCGCATCGTCGGCCTGGTCTCCGTCGACGATCTGCTGATCCGCAGCGAGCGGGAGATCGCGGACCTGGTGCATCCGCTGTGCGAGGAGACGTTCGCCCCGCACCGCGAGGCGGCGGCGCCGGTCGTGACGGAACGAGTGACGACCACGACCACGACCACCACGGCGGCCGTCCGCATGGCCGATTTCGCCGCGCCCGCCCGTCGACGGACCGCGCTGCACGNGCACCCCGGAGACACCCTGGTGGTTCACAGCCACGTACCCAGGGCACCGGACCGGCTCGGGGAGATCTTCGAGGCCCGGACGGACGCGGGTGACCCGCCGTTCGCTGTGCGCTGGTCAGACACCGGGCATGTCAGCTTCGTGTACCCCGGCCCGGACGCGGAGATCCGCCGTGGCGGCGAGCGGGCGGTCGCGGACAGCACCCGCTAGGGTCACGAGCTCGCCGACCGGCACCCGCCGCGGGGTCAGGCCGCGGTGTCCACCACGTGGCCGCCCTCGAAGGCGATCGTGCGGTCGGCGAGGACCTCGGCGTCGGTCGGGTCGTGCGTGACGATCAGTACGGGTGCGGACAGCGTCGGCAGGACCGTGCGCAGGAACGCCCGGACCTCCCCCCGGGTGGTGGTGTCCAGTGCGGCCAGCGGCTCGTCGAGCAGCAGCAGGCGAGGCTCCGTGGCCAGCGCGCGGGCGAGCGCCACCCGTTGGCTCTGGCCGCCGGACAGAGCCCCGGGGCGGCGGTCGCCGAGCTCGCCGATCCCGAACCGCTCCAGCCACGAATCCGCCCGTTCGCGCGCGTGCCGGCGGCCCTGGCCGAGGCGGGCCCGCACCCCGAACGCCACGTTGTCGCGGGCGCGCAGGTGCGGGAACAGCAGGTAGTCCTGGAACACGACGCCCACCGGGCGGCGCTCGGACGGGACGAAGCGGTGTTGCGTGGGGTCGTCGAGGACCTGTCCGGCCAGCGTGATCCGTCCCTCGTCGAGCGGGAGCAGCCCGGCCAGCGTGCGCAGCAGGGTGCTCTTGCCGGCACCGCTGCGGCCGAGAACGGCGACCGTCTCCCCCCGGGCGACCTGGACGTCGACGGCGAGGACGAACTGGCCGCGGCGCACCGTCACGCGGGCATCGAGGCCGCCCGTCTCCGACGCCGGTTCGGGCCCGGGCTTGGACGGGTCGGACTGCGTGCTCCCCGGCGTGCCGGCGCTCACCCGAGTCCTCCCTCAGGGCCGACGGCCACCGGTGTCGGGCGGGATGCCCGGCCCCGTAGCAGCCGCCGGGCGCCCGGGAACCACCGCGCGCGCAGCGCCACCAGCACCGCGACGCAGACGGCGAGCAGGACGAGGGACAGCGCGATGGCGGCGTCGGTGTCCGTCTCCAGCGCCAGGTAGACGGCCAGTGGCATCGTCGTGGTGGTGCCGGGGAAGTTGCCGGCGAAGGTGATCGTCGCGCCGAACTCGCCGAGGGCGCGGGCCCAGCACAACGCGGCCCCGGCGGCGACGGCGGGCGCGACCAGCGGGACGGTCACCCGGCGGAACGTGGTCCAGGGGCCCGCGCCGAGGGTGGCGGCGGCGTCCTCGAAGCGGCGATCGGCGCTGTTCAGCGCGCCCTCGACCGAGACGACGAGGAAGGGCATCGCCACGAAGGTCTGCGCGATCACCACTCCGGCGGTGGTGAAGGGCAGGGTGATCCCGAACCAGTCGTCCAGGCGCTGCCCGACAATGCCGCGCCGGCCCAGGGCCAGCAGCAGCGCCACGCCGCCGACGACGGGCGGCAGCACCAGCGGCAGCGTGACCAGCGCCCGTAGCAGGGAGCGACCCGGGAACCTGGTCCGGGCCAGCAGCCAGGCGAGCGGAATGCCGAACACCAGCGACAACGCCGTCGCCGCGGTGGCGGTCTCCAACGACAGCAACAGTGCCTCGCGGACGCTGTGCTTGGTGATCAGATCGGGTAGCCCGGACCAGGGGGCCCGGACGAGCAGGCCGACGAGCGGCAGGAGCAGGAACAACGCGGCGACCGCCCCGGGCACCCACAGCGCCCACGGCGCCCGGCGGCGGGTCTCCCGGCGGGCGGTACGGCCCATCGCCCGCGGGCGGGGTCGCCGGTCCGGATCGCGATCCAGGCCGCGATCCGGACCGGCTACCAGGCTCTCCGGTGCGCCCGCGGAGCCGCCCCTCGACCGGTTTCGCGCGCGCAGTGCTAGCCGCCAACCGGTCACGGCCCGCTGCGCCGGAGCGGCCCACGGGAGCGAGGCATCGCCTGGACTCGTCATCGCCGGCGGGGCCCCTCTCCCTGGTGACTCTGGTGATCCGTTGCAGCACAGGTGATCCGTTGCGGAGCAGGTGAGTGATCCGTTGCAGAGCGGGCCACCCGCGGGACCCGGGCCGCCGGACGGTCAGCGGCGGTCGGGCATCTCGATGACGACGTTGGTCGACTTCACCGCGCCGACCGCGAGGACGCCGGGTTCGAGCCCGAGCTCGTCGGCGGCCTCCCGGCTCATCAGGGAGACCAGCCGGTGCGGGCCGGCCTGGATCTCGACCTGGGCCATCACCGTGTCCCGGGTGACCCGGGTGATGATCCCGGGGAATCGGTTGCGGGCGGACTCGGCGACGACGGGCGTCGCTGTACTGGTCTGGTCTCCTGCCATATCCTTGGCGAACTCGGCCAGGTTGGCGCCCTCGATCGCTCGGCGACCGGCGTCGTCCAGGACGGTAGGCAGTCGGCCGCTGTCCGCCCATCGGCGGATGGTGTCGTCGCTGACACCGAGCAGCGCTGCCGCCTCACTGATCCGGAATCTCGGCATGCTTGTGATGGTAGCCCGGTAGCTTCGGCGAGTTCGACGCGCATAACCCGAATTTGCGGTGATTTTGGCGGCGTTTCTTCCGCTTACGCGGAGCTCCTCCGGTGCGGCGGGGTCGGCCCGTTCGTGGCCTCGGCCGGCCCGTCCCCGGCGGGATGACCGGTTGGCGCCCAAGCATCCGCCCCGACGGGGCACCATGCGGATGTTGCCCCGTCCGCCGATCCCCGTCCCTGGAGCGCCCGTGACACCGTCCGCTCGCCCGTTAGCCACCGCCACCGCCAGCACCGCCGACGGCCCGGCCGTCGACCCCACGGATCCGGTCGCGGCGCCGGTGCGGATCAACGTCCGCGCGCTGCTGGTCGAGGGTGACCGGATCCTGCTCGCCAACGAACGCGGCCAGACGTGGTTCCACCTGCTCGGTGGCCGGGTCGAGGCCGGGGAGACGGTGCAGGGGGCGTTGCGCCGCCTGCTCGATGAGCAGGCCGGCATCGAACTCGACCATCTCACGTTCGCCGGCTGCCTCGAGGGAACTGCGATCGAGCGCGGAGAGCGGGTCCGGGTGCTTGACGTCGTCTTCGCGGTCGACCGGTCCTGGGCCGGCGAGTTCGGCACCAGGCTCGACGACCTGGACATCGTCTCGGCGTCCCTCGTGAGCCTCCCCGACCTGGATCTGCGCCCCGCCACCCTGCGCCAGCTCATCCCCGAGTGGCTGCTGCACGCCCGACCGGCCTGGTACGGGGCGAGCGGCCGCTGACCGCCGAGGCGTGGCCGACCGCCGAGGCATGGCCGACCGCAAGGCGTGGCCGGCATCACGGCGTGGTTGACCGCAAGGCGTGGTCGGTCTCACCGAGTAGGTGACCTCGCGGCGTGGTTGACCTCAATCCGACTTCAGGTTCTAGCGTTCGGTCACGGGCCGGCGCCGCCTCGTGGGCACATCGGCGCGGCCCGTGGCCACCCGGCCCCGACCGCGACCTGGAGGACGGATCATGTACGCAGTCCGGCTGCACGAGTTCGGCCCGGCGGGCAATCTCCGCTACGAGCAGGTCGACGATCCGGTGCCGGCGGCCGGCCAGGTGCGCGTCGCGGTGGCCGCGGCCGGCGTTCACCTGGTCGACACCATCCTGCGGCAGGGCTCGGCCGGTGGCCCGTTCCAGCGCCCCGAGCTGCCGACCATCCCAGGGCGGGAGGTCGCCGGCACGGTCGACGCCGTCGGGCCGGGCGTCGACGAGGGGTGGCTCGGCCGGCGTGTCGTCGCCCATCTCGGCCTGACCGGCCAGGGATACGCCCAGCTTGCCGTCCGCGAGGTGGACAGCATCCATCCCATCCCGCCCGGCCTCGACGCCCCCGCCGCCGTGGCGATGATCGGCACCGGTCGCACCACGATCGGCATCCTCGACGTCGCCGAGCTGACCGCCGAGGACGTCGTCCTGATCACCGCCGCGGCCGGCGGCATCGGCAGCCTGCTCGTCCAGGCGGCCCGCGGCGTCGGGGCGACCGCCGTCGCCATCGCCGGGGGAGCCGCGAAGGTCGCCGCGGCGCGCCGCCTCGGCGCCGACATCGCCGTCGACTACACCCTCCCCGACTGGCCGGACGCCGTCCGGGCCGCCCTCGACGGCCGCACCGTGACCGTGACGCTGGACGGGGTGGGTGGCGCCGCCGGCCGCGCCGCCCTGGAGCTGATCGGACCGGCCGGCCGTTACTACACGTTCGGCTGGTCGGCCGGGTCGCCCACCGCCATCACCACCGAGGACGTGACGGAACGTGGCCTGCTGGTCGCCTCCGTCCTCGGCCCGCGGATGTTCCGCCGGCCCGGTGGGCTGGCGGCGCTGGAGGAGGCCGCGCTCGCCGCCGCGGCCGCCGGCACCCTGGTACCAGCCGTGCAGACCTTCCCGCTGGCCGAGGCGGCGGCCNCCCATGCCGCCCTGGAAACCCGCGCGACGACCGGCAAGGTCGTCCTGATCCCCTGATCCCCACCGAGCCCCCCTGAGCCCCGGGCGGAGCGGGCGGGGATCGTAGTGTTGCGGTGGTNGCGGTTCGAGGGACGGGCGACGCGCTGGTGCTGCTGACCGGATCCCAGGCGCGCCGGGCGGCCCTCGCGGCTCAGGGGCTGGCTCGTCCACGGCCGACCGGCCGGCTCGATCGTCGGCACCTGCGGGCCCTGTTCGCCCAGGTCGGGGTCGTGCAGATCGACTCGGTGAACGTGCTGGCCCGGGCGCACTACCTTCCCGGCTGGTCGCGGTTGGGACCGTACTCTCGGGAGATGTTCGACCGGCTCGTCCAGGTCGAGCGGTACGCCTACGAGTACTGGGCGCACGAGGCCTCGCTCGTCCCGGTCGCCTGGGAGCCGCTGTTCCGCTGGCGGGCGGCGGCGGCGCTGGCCGGCGAGGGCCTGTGGCGGGGGGTCGCCGCGTTCGGCCGGGAGCGCGCCGACTACGTGGCCGACGCGCTGGCCCAGGTCCGTGACCGCGGCCCGCTCGCCGCCGCCGACCTGGCCGAACCCGGCCGCGGCGGTGGGGGCTGGTGGGGATGGGCGGACGGCAAGCGGGCCCTGGAGTACCTCATGTGGACGGGCCAACTCTGCGTCGCCGGCCGCCGCGCATCCTTCGAACGGCTCTACGACCTGCCGGAGCGAGTGATCCCACCGGCCGTTCTCGGCCTGCCGACCCCCGACCCGCACGAGGCCGTCCGGATCCTGCTCGGCCACGCCGCCGACCGCCTCGGGGTGGCGACCGCAGGTGACCTCGCCGACTACTTCCGGCTGCCCGCCGCGGTGGCGAGGCCCCGCCTCGCCGAGGTGGTGGAGAACGGGGAGCTGGTGGAGGTGGGGGTGGCCGGCTGGTCCGGGCGGGCGTACGCCCGCCCGGAGCTCACCGTCGCCCGCCGGGCCGCCGCTCGTGCCCTGCTGTCCCCCTTCGACCCGCTGGTCTGGGAACGTGCCCGCACCCGTCGCCTGTTCGGGATGGATCTGGTCCTGGAGCTCTACACACCCGCGCCGAAGCGGCGGTACGGCTACTACGTACTGCCTTTCCTGCTCGGGGATCGACTCGCGGCCCGGGTCGACCTCAAGGCAGACCGGGCGGCGAGGGTCCTGCGGGTCGCGGCGGCCTGGCACGAACCCGATCCCGGCTCGGACATCCCGGCCCCGCGCCGTTCGGTTCGGCCAGGTCGGGCAGGTCAGCCGTCGGTCGTCGCGGCCGGTCGGGATCTGGCCGGTCGGGATCTGGCCGGTCGGGATCTGGCCGGTCGGGATCTGGGCGGTTCGGATCCGGCCGGCTCAGCGTCGGACGGTCCGGATCCGGGCAGTCCGGCGACGGTCGCCGGCGAGCTCGCCGCCGAACTCGCCGCGCTCGCCGGCTGGCTGGGCCTCGACCGTATCGAGGTCGTCGCGAACGGGACGTTGGCCCCCGCACTGACCCGAGCGGTCGCGGCCCTCGGCGCGGCCGGCTGAGCGCGCCGGTCCACCCGGCGGCTTTGGCAGCGCGCCTTTGGGATCACGGCTTTGGGATCACGGCTTTGGCAGCGTGGCTTTGGCCGCGCGGCCTTGGGAGCGCGGCCGGCGCCGCTACTTTGCAAGAGTGGCCCTCGATGCCGATGCCGATGCCGATGCCGACCGGCGCGAACCGGTTCGCGGACTGCTCACGCGGCCGTCGCCGGGAGGGGTGACGGTGTGGTCGTCGTCGGCGTGACGGGCCACCGGGGGCTCACCGGGGATCAGGCCCGCTACGTGGCCGCGCAGGCGCGCCGGCTGCTCACGCCCCTCGCCGACGCCGGTTTCGCCGGGATGACCTGCCTCGCCGAGGGCGCGGACACCATCGTCGCCGACGTCGTGCTCGCTCTCGGCGGCCGGCTGATCTCCGTGATCCCGGCGGACGGGTACCGCGACTTCCAACCCGCCGCGCATCGCCGGGACTTCGACCGCCTGCTGCGCTGCTCCGCCGAGGTTCGTCGGCAGGACCGCCCGACCCCGGACCTGGCCAGCCTGATGGCGGCGAGCCGGGTTCTCGTCGACGCCTCAGACCGGATCATCGCGGTCTGGGACGGTCTGCCGGCCCGCGGCTACGGGGGTACGGCTGACGTCGTCGATTACGCCCGGCTACGGCGCCGGCCCGTAGAGATCATCTGGCCGGCTGGTGCCGTGCGTCGCTCGGCGAGACCCGACGCCGAGGACTGACAGCGCCGGCCAGCCGGCGGCCGGACCGTCAGCGGGGAGTGAGCGGGACGATGCCCACCTGGACCGGGGTGAGACCGCTCTTGGGCGCGGCCGAGGTGCCGGCGGTCCCCGCGGCCGGAGGCTGCGCCTGGGCTGGGGCCTGTGCCTGGGCTGGAGCCTGCGCCTGGGTCTGGGTCTGGGTGCGCGCCGGCGCCTGGCTCTGACTCTGCGGTTGGCTCTGACTCTGCGGCTGGCTCTGGGCCTGGGTTCGGGGGGGTGCTTGCTGGGCCTGGGCCGGCCGGGCAGCCGGGGCCGCACCGCCGCTCGCGGCCGGCAGCCCCGCCGCGGCGGCCACGGGCGCCGCCGGAACGCGGTCCGTGCCGGCCGTGCCCGGCGTGATCGTGCCGGGCTGCCCCGTCGGTGCGGTGACCCGGGACGCCGGAGGCTGCGCGGCGGGCCGTTCGGTCGGCGTGAGGGGGGTGACGAGGAGCCCCTGGGGCGCCTGGACGGCCGGGTTCGGGGCGCTCACCGGGGCCTGCCCGGCGCCTTGCGCGGGATGACGATCGGCCGAGACCAGTGGCGCGCCAGCCGCACCGGCGTCCCCGGCACGGCTGGCCGCGGCGAGCCGCAACGTGTGCAGCGCGAAATCCTCGGCGGCGAGATCCTCCTGCTGCTCGTACTCGGTCGGGGCGAGCGCCGCCCCGCCGCCGGGGCTGGTCGGGGCGCCGGTGGCCGCGTCGCCGGGATCGGTCGGGGCGGCGGGATCGGTGGAGTCCGTGGAGTCGGCGGAGCCCGCCGGCGCGGGCGCCGCGGACGGGTGCGCCGGCGCCGGCGCGACCCGGTCTGCGGACCGGCTCCCGGCCGTGCCGTCCCCGGCGCGATTCTCGTGCAGGGGGGCCTGCGCGCCGGTGGTCACGTCGTCGCTGGAGCCACCCAGCCCCGCGGCGGTCGCGGCCGCCGCGACCGCGGCCGCCGCCGCCACCGCGAGCACGGCGACCGGGCGGGCCCGGGGACGGCGCCGACGCTCCTCCTCCGGGTCCGGCGAGTTCGGTGGCAACCGCCGCACCCCCGCCGCGGCCGCCGAACGTTCGGACGGGGTGGACTGGCCGCCCACCGTGGCGCCCTGGCCGGGCGGGAGGATCAGCGTCGGGTGCGTGCGGCTGGCACTCTGCTCCGAGCGGTCTGCCGCGGCGGACCGGCGGGGGCCGGGCCCCGCCGGCCGCTGCGACGGCGTCGGCGGCGGGGGGAGCACCGGCGGCGGTGGCAGGGTCGGCAACGGGGGCAGCGTGAGGCTGACCTCGGGTAGGTGGGGCAGGTCCGGTAGGCCGCCCCCGGCCGCGTCTCCCCGCCGTCCGGCATCCTCCCGCCGTCCGGCATCCTCCCGCCGTCCGGCATCCCCTCGCCGCTCGGCGGAGCGGGCTCGTCCGAACGGGTCGGCCCGCCTGATCGCCCGGCCGAGGCCGTTCCCGGCGCCGCGACCGTCCCCGCCACTGGTCTGCGTGTCGCTACTGGTCTGCGTGCCGCTACGAGTCTGCGTGCCCCCGTGGCTGGTCGCGCGGGCGGTGCTGTGGCGACCACCGCTGGCCGGCCTGACCTCCCCACTCCCACCGTCGGAGCGGGACGGCGGCGGAGTGAGTCGCGCGGTGACGGCCTGCTGGCGGGAGATCGCGCGGGAGCGGTCGCGCCCGGCGCGACCCGAACGAGGGCGTGGACCGGCAAGCAGGGCCAGTAGTTCGGAGACGTCGGGCAACGAGGCACCGTCGGCCTGTCGCACCCGGGCCAGCGCGCGGGCCACCCCGGGGCTGGTCGGGCTGTCCTGCTCGGGCCGTTGCGCGCGCCGCCAGCCGCCGCGGCCCGCCGGCTCCACCGAACCGGACGCCTTGCCCGTGGCGGCCAGGTCGACGATGCCGGCCCAGGCCACGATGTCGGCGGCCGGCCCGTCCCAGCCGCCCGCCGCCGGCCCGTAGCCGTACCCGGGCACGTAGCCGCCGCCGGCCGCAGGCACGGTCGCGGCCCCCTGCCCGGCGGCGGCCGTGGACAGTAGCAGCGGGCGCAGGGCGGCGGCGATCCCCAGGTCGACCAGGCGAGGACCGACGACGGACAGGACGACGTCCGTGGCCGTCAGGTCGCCCAGGGCGCCGACCGTGTGGTGGGCCGCGTCGATGGTTTCGAGCAGGGTGCGGGCGAGCCGGTCGATCTCGTCGGCGGACAGCGGTCCCCGCTCGGTGAGCTCGCGCGCCAGGGTCGGCCCGCCGACGAACTCGGTGACCACGTATGGGCGGTCCGCGTCGGGCGCGGCGTCGAGCACGCCGCAGGTGTGCGGACCGGACAGCACGCTGGCCCGGTCGACGGCCGCCGCGAAACGGGCCCGCATGTCGGCGCGCAGGGCGTCGCCCGGATGCAGCGCACGGATCGCCACCTGGCCGCCGCCCGGCGCCCGGCCCAGGTAGACGATGCCCGTGATGCCCGCGTCGAGGCGGCCGAGCAGCGGATAAGGCCCGAGCGCCGAGGATTCGCCGGCGGCGAGCGGTGCGACGTGGCGAGGTAGTCGAGCGGTCATGGTGGGTGCCCCGAATGCGACTCGCGGATGGCCGGCGGCGTGCGACCTCTCCGACGGTAGCTACTCAGGTCGTGTCCGTGAAGGCCGCTACGCCCCCTTCTTCGGATGCATCCGGGTCGTGGCCGCCGTGCCCACGAGGTCCGGGGTCGGCGTGGCCGCCTCGACGGGGCGCGGGGGCGCCGGCCGGGCGCCCGGATGAGCGGCCTCGATCCCGTCGAGCAGCCAGCCCAGGGCCTGCTCGAAGCGGGGCGTCAACAGCCGGCAGCCGGCCGTCCGCAGCGACTGCAGCCGGGGCAGCTCCTCGGCGGCGACGATCGCGTCGAAACCCGGTTGCGGTTCCAGCATCGGCGCAGGATCATCGTTATGGTCGCCCGCGGGTTCGTCCGGGTCGCGGTACGCCTGGCCGCTGAGCTCCCGCAGCGTGCAGCCGACGACCAGATCGCTGACGGAGTGGATGATCCGCAACTGCTCGTCCGGATCGTCGGTGATGCGCGACGCGACGGTGAGGTACTGCTCGAGGTAGCGCAGCTTGTTGGGGCCGAGCGCGGGGCGGACCGCGACGCCCAGCGCCCACGGGTGGCGCTGGAAGGACTGCCTGATCCGCCGGGCGATCTCGGTCAGCGCCGTGCGCCAGTCGGCGGGGATGTCGTCGAGCAGGTGCCCGCCGAGAAACTCGTTCCACATCAGGTCGAGGAGCTCGTCCTTGTCGCGCACGTGGTAGTAGAGCGTCATCGTCCCGACGCCCAGGCTCGCGGCGAGCCGGCGCATCGACACGGCCGCCAACCCCTCGGCGTCGGCGAGCTCGATGGCCGCCAGCGCGAGCCGCTCGGGGCTCAGGCTGGACCGNCACCCCGGTGGGGGACCCTGTCCCGCCCGGCGCCTCCCGCCCGGCCCGACGGCCGGTTCCGTCGGCGCGGCCATGACCTCGTCACCTCCGAACACGCAGCCGAACAGCAGTTTTTGCCGTTGGTACATCGTACGGCGTAGGGTGGCCCCTAGTCCTCGTACGGTGTACGACGGCTGCTAGGAGGGGATGTTGGGAATGGCACATTCGGAGGGAACAGGCGCAAGCGGCGTCGGCGGTCCCGATCAGGTGGCGGCGGGGGTGCCCGGGGGCACCGCGTCCGTCGAGGCCTCCGTCGGGGGTGGTCGGGGCGCGGCCGGTTCGGCGCCGCCGGCCCCCCGGGCGAAGTGGGCCGTGCTGGCGGTGTGCTGCCTGGCCCAGTTCATGGTGGTGCTCGACATCTCGATCGTGAACGTCGCGCTGCCGGCGATGCAGACCGATCTCGGCATGTCGGCCGGCGGTCTGCAGTGGGTGGTGAACGCCTACACCCTCGCCTTCGCCGGGCTGCTGCTGTTCGGCGGCCGGGCGGCGGACTTGTTCGGTCGGCGCCGGGTCTTCGTGTTCGGGCTGGGGCTGTTCACGCTGGCGAGCCTCGCCGGTGGCCTCGCCCAGTCCGAGACGCAGCTCATCATCGCCCGGGCGGTGCAGGGTCTCGGCGGCGCCGTGCTGGCCCCGGCGACGTTGAGCCTGCTGATGACCTCGTTCGCGGAGGGCCGGGAGCGGACCAGGGCGCTCGGCGCCTGGGGTGCCACGGCGGCCAGCGGCGGTGCCTTCGGAACGGTCGTCGGCGGGATCCTCACCGACGTCGCCGACTGGCGGTGGGTGCTGTTCGTCAACGTGCCGATCGGGGTGGCGCTCGTGGCCGCAGCCCGCGTGGTGCTCGTGGAGTCGCGGGGGCAGGTCAGCCGCCTGCGCGACCTCGACGCGCCGGNCACGCTGACCGTGACGGGCGGCCTGGTTCTGCTGGTCTACGCGATCGTCCGCACGGAGACCTCCTCCTGGGGCTCGCCGGTGACGATCGGGTTGCTGGTCGGTGCGGTCGTGCTCCTCGGTGCCTTCGTCGCGATCGAGGCCACCACGGCCAATCCGCTGGTGCCGCTGAACATCTTCCGCTATCCGGGGATCGCGGTCGCCAACGTGGTCGCGGCGCTCCTCGGCGCGGCGATGTTCGCGGTGTTCTTCTTCCTCACCCTGTTCCTGCAGCGGGTCGAGGACTACAGCCCGCTGCGGGCGGGGCTGTCGATGCTGCCGATGCCACTGATGATCATTTTGGCGTCGCAGCTCGTCACGCGGACGATCGGTCGGCTCGGCCCACGGCCGATCATCATCTTCGGCNCCGCCGTGGGCTCGTCGGGCCTGCTGTGGCTGTCGGCGATCACGGTGGGCGGCTCGTACTGGACGCATGTGTTCGGCCCGCTCGCGGTAATGGGCTTCGGCATGGGAACCACGATGGTCTCGATGGTCTCCGCGGCCACCGCGGGTGTGCCGATGCGGCTCGCCGGGCTCGCCTCCGGGCTTATCAACACCGGGCGGCAGATCGGGGCGGCCGTCGGTCTCGCCGCCGTGACGACGATCGCCACGCATCACACCGACAGTCGGCTCCGCCATGGGATCGCGCCGCCCGAGGCGCTGACCTCCGGGTACTCGCTCGGCCTGTTCATCAGCGGCTGCGTCTTCGCCGTGGGAGTCCCTGTGGCGTTCCTGCTGCCGCGGCTGCGCCGGCCCGAGCCGGCTGCCGCCGGGCCGCCGGCACCGGCCCAGCTCGCCGACGCCCAGCTCGCCGACGCCGACGAGCAGGCAGTCGCCCACACCGCCGAGATCTGACCTCGGGTCGAGCTGCCTGGTCTTTCCAGAGGGATGGACCGGACACGGAACCCTCTGGAAAGACCAGGAACTCCGACGCCCCGCCGCGGCGGGGCGTCGGAGCCGGCGGGACGTGACGTCAGGGGCGGGCCGAGCGCAGCAGTCCGACGACCTCGGCGGCGGCCCGCTGCACCCCGTCCGGGCCGAAGATCTCGATGCGGCCGACCGCGCGGCCGTGACCGGCGTGCACCGTGCGGACCTGGAACAGGTGCCAGTCCCGGACGTCCAGGTCATCGAGGAACGTGACGGTCTGGGACAGCACCGCTGCGGCGACCTGCGGCCGTTCTCCGGGCAGGGGCGGGATCCCCGCGGCCGCGAGCAGATCAGCCAGAGGTAGCAACTCGCAGGAATGTGCCAGCAGGGCCCGCCAGATCGTCGGGTCCTCGCCCGCGTCGGGGATCCGCTGCCACTGGTCGAGCCGGTGCGGCTCCGCCCGCGGCAGCACCCTGACCTCCCACGGCATCATCGGCCGATCCGGGCGCGGCAGCCCCGCCTCCGGCCCCGGCAGGTCCACTCGGCTCGTCTGCACGCTGAGGAAGTCGGCCTCCGCGGCCCGCAGCATCACGTCCGCCCGGCAGATGTGCAGCGAGCCCTGCCGGAAGGACAGCGCCAGCGCGTCGATCGAACCGCCGTGCGCGAGACGTTCGACGTCGACCCAGAGCGGCTGCCGGCAGTCCCCGGGGCGGGAGAAGATCGTGTGCAGCGAGTGCACCGTCTTGCCCGGCGCCATGCGTTCCGCGAGGACGATCTGCTGACCGAGCAACTGCGCACCGAGGATCCCGCCGTGCGCGCTCACCAGACATCGGGCCGGCACCGGAGGGACGTCCCCGCCCAGGTCCAGCACCGCCAGCAGGTCGCTCAGCGTAAGCCTGCCAGGCGCCGGGGCGTTGACCGGTACCAGCGACTTGGGCCGTGCGGATTCCGAACCGTCCCGCTGGGGATCGATGGTCTCCACGGACCGTCCACCCACATCGCACCCCTTCTCTCGCGACGGCCGACGGCCGGTGNCGCGAGGGACGCGATCGCTGCGCGCCGCGGCTCGGCGCGGGCAGGTGACCGGTCGCCGCGCCTGCCGACGGTCCGTCGCGCGTGGATCACGACTCCGCCCGGCGCGGAGCCTCGCGGGCCAATATCGACCCGTTCGGCGCTGTGAGTGGCTCGCAGTGGCGTACGCCACGTCCCCACGAACCGCCGACCAGCACAAAAGCCGCTAAACGCCAGATCGACCGTTCTCATGATCTGTATACGAATTCGGATACGGGACGGGATACAGAGTTTATCGACGCGTTACGTGCCGGGCGGTGATCTGAAACGACACCCCCTGACCCTCGTCTCCAGACCCGACGGGGGAGGCACCGGACGACCGGGCCGGGCGTGGCGAGCTCCCTCGACGCACTCCAGACGCGCGGATCCGACCTGCGCGGACCCGAAACCCGTGGACTCCGATGGCGAGAGCTGGCATGAGCGAAACCGCAACGACCCCGACCGCGCCCCTGACCGTGAGCGCCCGACCGTACGACTTCACCTTCGACCCCGCAACCACCGCACTCGTCGTCATCGACATGCAGCNCGACTTCCTCGAACCGGGTGGCTTCGGGGAGAGCCTCGGCAACGATGTCAGCCAACTGCGCAGCACGATCGAACCGCTGCAGGCCGTGCTGGCGGCCGTGCGGGCCGCGGGGCTGACCGTCATCCACACCCGCGAGGGCCACCTGCCCGACCTGTCCGACCTCCCGCCGGCGAAGCTGCACCGCGGCGACGCCGCGCTGCGCATCGGCGACCTCGGTCCCAAGGGCCGCATCCTCATCCGGGGTGAGTACGGGCANGACATCATCGACGAGCTCGCGCCGGTCGACGGCGAGTACGTCATCGACAAGCCCGGCAAGGGTGCCTTCTACGCCACCGCCTTCGGCGACGTCCTCGCCGAGAAGGGGATCACCAGCCTCGTCGTCGCCGGGGTGACGACCGAGGTCTGCGTGCACACGACCGTCCGCGAGGCCAACGACCGCGGCTTCGAGTGCCTGGTGCTCAGTGACTGCGTGGGCTCCTACTTCCCCGAGTTCCAGCGGATGGCGCTGGAGATGGTCGCCGCCCAGGGCGGGATCTTCGGCTGGGTCGCCCCCTCCGCCGACTTCCTCGCCGCGCTCGCCTCCTCGGCCCCCGCGGCCGACTCCACCGTGCCCGCACCCGCCGTCACGGCCTCCTGAAAGAGGACGGGTCCCACCATGGTCAAGATCGGGAATCGGCCTGCGTCGTCCGCGCCGGCCCTGCCCTACTGGACGAAGGGCGACACCAACGCCTTCTTCGGCCTGGGCGTCAACGTGCTGGTCAACGTCATCGTCCTGAGCTCGCTGTGCCTGTTCGTCGTCAACATCCCCTCCGCCGACGTCTTCGGCGCGATCCTGCCCGCGCTCGGGATCGCGATGCTGCTCGGCAACCTGTTCTACGCCTACCTGGGTCGCCGGCTGGCGGCGAAGGAGGGCCGTGACGACGTCACGGCGATGCCGTACGGGCCGAGCGTCCCGCACATGTTCATCGTCGTGTTCGTCATCATGCTGCCGATCTACCTGAAGACGAAGAACCCGGTCGAGGCGTGNCAGGCCGGCCTCGCCTGGGCATTCATCATCGGCATCATCGTCGTGATCGGTGCGTTCGTCGGGCCGATGATCCGCAAGTACGCGCCGCGGGCGGCCATGCTCGGCACGCTGGCCGGCATCTCGATCGCGTTCATCTCCATGCGGCCCGCCGCGCAGATGTGGGACGCCGCCTGGATCGCGCTGCCCGTCTTCGGCCTGCTGCTCGTCGGCCTGCTCACCGACCTGAAGCTGCCGTGGAACCTGCCGATCGGCGCGGTCGCGCTGGCGCTGGGCACCGCCATCGGCTGGATCGGCGGGTTCATGGACACCCCGGCGGTGTCGGAGGCGGCCAAGGACATCGCGGTGTCGCTGCCGACCTTCCACTTCGACAAGCTGTTCCACGGCCTGTCCGACATCTCGCCGCTGCTGGCCACGGCCATCCCGCTCGGCGTCTACAACTTCACCGAGGGCATGTCCAACGTGGAGAGCGCCGCGTCCGCCGGGGACAACTACAACCTGCGGCCGATCCTGCTCGCCGACGGCTTCGGCGCCATCATCGGCTCGGCGCTCGGCTCGCCGTTCCCGCCCGCCGTCTACATCGGCCACCCGGGCTGGAAGGCCGCCGGTGGTCGCACCGGCTACTCCCTGGCCACCGGCATCGTCATCGCGGTCCTGTGCTTCCTCGGCCTGTTCGGCCTGCTCAACGCCGTGCTACCGCTGCCGGCGATCGTGCCGATCCTGCTCTACATCGGGCTGCTCATCGGCGCCCAGGCCTTCCAGGCCTCGCCGAAGGCGCACGGCGCCGCCGTCATCGCCGCGATCATCCCGAACATCGCCTCCTGGGCGGCCGGGCAGATCGACAACACGGTGACGACAGCCGTCGGCGTGGCGTCGAAGCTGAACCCGGCGGTCAACCTGAACGTCACCGACGCCGACCTCGAGGGCAACAGCGTGCTGCTGCATGGCCTGCACCTGCTCGGGGACGGCGCGGTGTTGGCCGGCCTGGTGCTCGGCTCCATCGTCGCGTTCATCATCGACAAACGGTTCATCTCGGCCGCGATCGCCTCGGCCGCCGGTGCGGTGTTGTCCTTCGTGGGGCTGATCCACGCGGAGAAGGTCGAGTGGGACGCGGGCGGCGGCCAGGTTGCCCTGGGGTACCTGTTCCTCACGCTGGTCTGCGTGGCCTGGGCGCTGACCAGGCCCGCACCGCGGGTACCGGACGCCGAGGAGATCGCGCTGGAGCGGGAGCACGGCATCCCGTCGCAGACGCGGCGGAGCACTCCCGACGAGGCCTCGCCGGCCGCCGACGCCGCCCGCCCGCCCGTCGCGGACCCGGTCTCGGCCCCGGACACCCCGGCCAGCACCTCGGCGACCGGCCCCAAGCCGACGACCTCGGCACCTGCGGGCGCCGGAACCGTCTGACCGGTCGCCTCAGCGAGGGGCGGATCTTCGCCACGCCGCCCGAGGCGCAGCCTTCGCCGCGCCGCCGGTCACCCACCCCGACCGGCGGCGCGGTTCTCGTTCGTGACCGGTGACGCGCATGCCGTACGGTCCGGTCGACGTGTGGCGGCCTGGTTGCATTACGCAACTTTGCCCTTCCGAAGCGCTTCGTGTCCGTTTCGTCTCTCTGGAAGGGCAGGGGAAGGGCAGGGGAGGGGCGGTCAGGGGCTGGCGGTGGTGGCGGGGGCCGCGGCGGAGCGGGTGAAGATCAGGGAGACCTCCATGATCCCGTGATCCTCCGTGGAGACGCCGGGGAAGCTCGGGTTCGGGACGTCGTAGTCGGCGAAGACGATCGGGAGCTGGCCGACGGTACGGATCGANGTGCCGTCCCAGCGGGACTGNAGCGTCATCGTGACCCGCCTGGTCTTGCCCCGCAGGGTCAGGTCACCCTTCGCCGTGACGGCCCGGGTGGTCTTCGAGTCGGTGGGGACGGCGCCGATGTCGACCGGTTCGGCGAGGGTGAAGGTGGCGGTCGGGAAGGTGTCCGTGTCCATGATCCGGCCGCGGAACTGGCTGTCCCGGNGGCTCTCGTCGCTGGTCACCGTGGCCATCTGCACGGTGAAGGACGCCTTCGAGGCCCGCGAGCCGTCGATGGTGAGCGAGCCGGACACCTGCTTCGTCCGCCCCGCCGCCGTCGTGTCCTGGCCGAACAGGTTCTCCTTCACTCGGTAGCCGACCTCCGAGCCCGGCGCGATCGCCCAGGAGCCGGCCAGCGAGCCGGTCGGCGCCACCGTCTCGCTGCCGCCCGGCTGGGCCAGGGAGAACTCCTCCGGGGCGTCTTTCTTGATCACGTTGATGTAGAGGGCGGTGCCGCCGACGACCAGGATCGCCAGCACCACGACGGCGCCGATCAGGACGACGAGCAGCCGCGGCCGCCGACGTCGGGGCCGCGGGCCCGGTGCCTCGGGTTCGGTCATCGGAAGATCGTCCCTCTCGACGTGGGGGCTCGGAGACGGGCGTCGCCGAGGTTCGTTGCTGTTAGTTGTCCAGACAACGATGTTGAGAGGGTCATTGTGCCTGTCACCCGCCGGCGGCCGTCCCCGGGCCGGCGTGAGCGCCGCTGTCGGCGGCGTCCTGCTCGCGGGCGTGGTCGCCACGGTCACGGGTCTCGTGGCGGCGGGTCTCGTGGTCACGGGTCTCGTGGCGACGGGTCTCGTGGTCGCGCGGGTGGGAGCCGTGCTGCTCGGGCGGGCGGACTCGGCCCTGGGTGAGCGACTTGACCTGTACGGACAGCCCGTCGTCGCGCACCCGCAGGGGGACCACGACGAACCGCCCGGTCGGCAGGTAGGCGCCCGCCGGCGGTGAGTCCCAGCCGTGCAGGCCCAGCCACCAGCGATGACGGGAGTCGGTGAAGGCGTGGGCGCCTCCGGGGCCGAAGCCGACCTTCCCACCCGTCAGCATCGGCTTCGGTGCCGGGCGGCAGGGCCCGAGCGGGCCGGTGCACGACGCGCTGGCCACCACCTGGNGCCCGTTGAGCTCCGGTGCGGCCGAGTACACCAGGTGGTCGCGCCCCTGTTCGACGATCATCGAGGGGCTCGCGACCCGCTTCTGCTGCCAGGGCAGGCTGGGGCGCAGCAGTACCGCCGGCTCGCCGGTGAGCACCAGCCCGTCCGAGCGCAGCCGCTGGGCCCACAGCGTCGGGCCCGCGCCGCCGGGCCGTCCCGGGCTGCTCCAGGCCAGGTAGGCGCGCCCGGCGTCGTCCACGAAGGGGCTCGGGTCGGTGCTGCCGCCGTCCGCGGTCTGGCAGACGAACGGGGCCTGCGAGGTGTCCACGAACGGCTCGTCGAGGTGCTCCGAGGTCGCCGCCGAGATGCAGCGAATGCCGAGCTCGTGCCAGATCGTCGTGTAATAGAGGACGTACGAGCCGTCGAACGCGCCGATCGCCGCCGGCCCCAGCCCGCCGCCCGGGTCGGCCCAGTCCGGTGGCGCCTTCAGGGCGTCGGGCTGGGTGGTCCAGCTCCGGCGGTCCCGGCTGGAGAGCAGGCTGATCGTGCCGGGGGTACGCGGGTCCACGCCGACGGCGTAGGTCGTCCGGTTGCGGGTCAGCAGGGACGGCGCCGGGAAGTCGACGCCGGGGACGAGGATGGCCCGGGTCGAGGCGCCCGAGCTCGCCTTGGACAGGTACAACCCGGCGATGACGATNACGATGACGACCACGGCCGGCTGGCGTCGGNCGAAGTCGACCAGACCACCGGTAAGGCCCTTCTCGCCCATGCCGCCACCATCCTCATTGTGAGTATCTGATGGCGGAGTGTATTCACGGTGGGGTGAAGTTGGGCGTCAATCGACTCGTCGGACACTCCCTGTCGCCTCGGTGGTTGTTTCAGTAGTTGTCTCGGTGGTTGTCTTNAGGGGCGGCTCGAGGGGCGGCTCGGCGGTCGTCTCGGGGGGCGGCTCGGTGGTCGTCTCGGGGGGCGGCTCGACAGACAGCCCCCGCAGCAGGGCGGCGCTGCGCGGATTCAGCCCGACGATGGTCACCTCCGTGCCACGTTCGCGGTACTTCGTGCGGACGTCGTCGAGGGCGGCGACCGCGGCGGAGTCGAGGACGTCGGCCTTGGACAGGTCGATGACGACGCGGGCCGGGTCGCGGCCGTAGGCGAAGGCGTCGACCAGGTCCCCCGTCGAGGCGAAGAACAACGTGCCCTGGACGGCGTAGATCCGTTCGCCGCCCTCCGGGTCGAGCACGCTGGTCACCAGGGCCAGGCGGGCGACCTGGCGGGTGAACAGCAGGGCGGCCAGGACGACGCCGACGGCCACCCCGTACGCAAGGTTGTGGGTGGGCACCACGACGGCGACCGTCACGACCATGACCGCGGTCTCGCCGCGGGGCATCCGGCGCAGGGTGGACGGCGCGACGCTGCGCCACTCGAAGGTCATCACCGAGACCAGGATCATCACCGCGACCAGCGCGGACATGGGGATGTGTCGGACGAGGTCGCGCAGCGGCACGACAAGCATCAGCAGGAAGCCGCCGGCGGCGAAGGTCGACAGCCGGCCGNGACCGCCGGAGTTGACGTTGACGATGGTCTGGCCGATCATCGCGCAGCCACCCATCCCGCCGAAGAAGCCGTTGACGACGTTGGCGATGCCCAGGCCCCAGGCCTCGCGGTTCGGGTCGTGGGTGGAGTCGGTCATCCGGTCGACGATCTGGGCGGTCAGCAGCGTCTCCAGCAGGCCCACCGCGGTCAGCGCGACCACGTACGGGGCGATGATCTGCAGGGTCTGCCAGGTGAGCGGGACGTCGGGGAGGCCGGGCACCGGCAGGGAGCTGGNCAGCCGGCCCTCGTCCCCGACCGTCGGCACCGAGACGTGGAAACCGCACGTGACCAGCGTCAGGATCGCCACCGCGACGAGCGGCGCCGGGATCGCCGTCGTGACCCGGGGGACCGTCAGCAGGATCGCCAGGCCCCCCGCGACCAGAACGTAGACCTTCCACGACTCGCCGATGACGTGCGGCATCTGGGCGGTGAAGATCAGGATGGCCAGCGCGTTGACGAAGCCGATCATCACGGTGCGCGGCACGAAGCGCATCAGCCGCGCGACCCCGAGCACGCCGAGGACACCCATCAGCAACCCGACCCCGACGGTGGTCGCGAGCAGGTAGTTCAGCCCGTGCTCGCGGACCAGCGGCGCGGCCACGAGGGCCATCGAGCCCGCGGCGGCGGAGATCATCGCCGGCCGGCCGCCGGTGAACGCGATGATCACCGAGATGGTGAACGACGCGAACAGGCCGACCTTCGGGTCGACCCCGGCCACCACCGAGAACGAGATCGTCTCCGGGATCAGCGCGAGCGCCGTCACCAGGCCCGCGAGCAGCTCCACCCGGACGTGGCGCGCGCCGGGCCAGTGTCGGGCCAGCACGGGCAGGCGCAGTCCCCCGACGACCGCACGACGGCTCCCGGCCGCCACGCCGGCGGCCTCGCGGGCGGAAACACCTGTCATGGAAGCGGACCTCGAGGATCGACGGCGGCGTCGGCGCAGCGCCGAAGCCGCCGTGGCGGGACCGGACCCCTACTCGCCCGCCGCCTGTCGCCACCACGCGACGCATCGATCAGACGGCGACGCATGGATCGGGGGACGGCGCCCCGTGGGGAGACGCGACGGATCCCCGGGAGAGCGCAGCGTGGCGGCATCATCGCCCTGGGAACGACTGCGGGGCAGCGTTCCCCACGCCTCGGGTGCACGACCGGCGGTACGGTCCGGTTAGACGGATCTGACGATACAAAGTCAGCTTCGGTGAGGCGACGGCCGGGTTCGGCCGGTCATGCCCGGGGTGCCCCGAGCCGGGCGAGGGCCTCCTGCATCTGGTCGACNTCGATCGACTGGTTGAGCACCATCGCCCTGGCCAGGCTGCGCGTGCGGTCCGCATCGGCGTGCTGCGCCGCGTACTGCGCCATCGCCAGCCCCCCACGATGGTGGTGCACCATCAGGGTGAGGAACAGGACGTCGAGGTCGCGGCCGTGGATTGTCGCGAGCCGCCGCAGCTCGTTCGGGGTCGCCATGCCCGGCATCCGGGCGGTGTCGCCGGCCGACGCGGCGCCGCCGGCGGTGCCGTTCATACCCGGCATGTCGGTCATGGTCGCCGAGCCGGTGTCGCCGTGCCCCTCGTGCCCGGTGCCGGCCGCCGCGCCCGTGCCGCCCATCCAGCGCATCGGCGCGCCGGCGGCGGTCTGGGTCCGCCCCCAGCCCGACAGCCACGCCGACATGATGCCGATCTCCCGCTGCTGGGTCAGCGCGATGTCCTGCGCGACGCTGCGGGTCGACGTGTCGCCGCCGCGGTCGAACTCGATCATCGCCATCTGCACGGCCTGCGCGTGGTGCTCGGACATGTCGCGGGCGAAGCCGACGTCGACGGAGCTCTCGCCGGGCGGGCGGTCGAGCAGGTCGCCCAGCGCCGCGCCGGCGGCCAGCAGCCCGGCCACCAGCACCACGACGACCGGGGTCCACCACAGGGCCGCCCGGCCCCGGCGACGGCGACGCGGGGCACCGGCCTCGCCCGGCCGGGCTCTGGCGGTGCCGGGCTCGTCTCGCGCGGGCCGGTCGTCCTGCCTGCGCGGCTCGGCTGGGGCGTCTGCGGGCGCGGTGGGGGAGGCGGGCAGGCCGCCCCCGGCGCGCAGCTCTGAATCGCTCATCGTCCGTCAAGTCTGACGTAGGTGCCGACGTTTCGCGCGCCACCCCCCGCGAGCCTCCCCGTTTCGGCCGCGGGGACCAGGGTCAGCCGCGGGCGGTGGGGTCGGCCGCGGGCGGTGGGGTCAGACGTGCAGGTGTGAGTTGAAGACGAAGGTCCGCTTGCCGACCTGGACGCGGGTGCCGGGCACCAACGGGGCGGGCTGGTGCGGGTTGAGGGGGGTCCACACGGTCGCCTCGGGCGGCGCGATGTAGGTGCCGTTGGCCGAACCCTGGTCGGTGATCACCGCGTCCCAGCCGGCCAGGGTGATCACGGCGTGTACCCGGGAGACGGCGCTCTCGCCGTCCTCGACTGGCAGCGCCCGCGCCTTGCCGGCCCGGACGGCGTCGTCCCGGTCGGGCTGGCGGCCGATGACCAGATCCATGTCGACGTCCATCGTCTGCCCGTCGTCGAACACGAGCACCCCGACGGTCGGCCGCGGGCCCCACACCGTGCGGGAGCCCTGCTGGGCCAGCGACAGGCCGCACTCGGCGCAGTACGGCGCCTGCGGGTGGTTGAAGTGCCCGTTNGCGCACAGCACCCCCTCGACCTGGGGCTCGGAGCCGCTGGGCAGCATCGTCGGGGCCTCGTCGTCCTCGATGAGGTCGGAGACGGTGAAGGTCTGCCCGGGCAACTGGGTCATGGCGTCGTGCTCGTCGTCGGTGAGGTCGTCGCCGAGCCCGTCGTCGAGGCCGTCCGACAGGGGCTCGGCATGGCCGCCGAGCTGGCCGAGGCGGCCGAGCTGGCCGAGCTGGCCGCCGGGGCCGGAGTCGACAGCGGCGTGGCCGATCACCTCGCGCCCGGCGAGCTCGGTCGGCGGGTCCTCGTCGAGTTCGTCGAGTTCGTCGAGGTCGGCGGCCTGGGTGGGCTCCGCCGCCGCCCGGCGACGGTGGGCCTCCTCCTCCTCGCTGAGCAGCGGGGCCAGCGCCGGCGGGGTGGTCGACATCGGGTCCGGGGCGCGCGAGCCGGGCGTGGGGATCGCCGCGGCGCCGGTCATCGGGTCGCGCAGCGGATCGAAGCCGGCGAGCAACTGGTCGGCCGACGCCTTGGGGGCGGGCAGCGCGGGCGCGTCGCTGAGCAGCAGGCTCACGCCGATCCCGGGCACCGCGCCGATCCGCAGGTCGAGGGGGAAGCCGAGGTCGCCGAGGCCGCCGGGGAAGCCGGTCGGGCCGACGATGCCGGTCGGCCCGACGTCGATCCGGGCGATCTCCGTCGGCAGCAGCCGGTCGACCCAGGTGGCCGAGTCCACGCCGGACAGCGTCACCCCGGACGTCCCGGACGCCACGACGTCCATCGCCCCGTGGACGAGCGCCGCGACGCGGTCGTTGACGGTGGTCAGCAGGCTGAAGTCGGGCACCCGGTCCGGGTCGGCGTCGGCGAGGACCCCGGCGACCCGGCGCACGAGCCGGCGACCCATGGTCGACGCGGTCGTGCCCACCTCCGCGGCCACCTCGGCGCACAGCCCGAGCAGCCTGCTGGTGATCTCGGCGGTCTCGGGCCGGCCGGCCCGGGCGACGATGAGCGCGCCGGGCAGCCGGACGACCACCCCGGTCCGATCCGGGTGCCCGGACTCCACGACCACCCGGAAATGGTCCAGTCCCGCCATGACCTCGCCCCTCGTCCCCACACCCCGCGCCGCGCCGGTCATCACCGCCGGCAGCCTCGTGGCACATCCTCGCCGCTCGGTGCGGCCCGTCCGGTACGGTCCTATCCTGCCGTGCCCACGGGTCGGCTGGTACCGCCTTACCGTCACCGCGGCCGGTGATGTCCGGGGCCCGACAGGCGAGCGCGCGCCGCGGGCGCGTCACCCGCCCGCCGGGTGGTCGAGGGCGGGGCGGCGGTTACCCCAGGGCCCGGTCCAGGTTGATCGCCGCGCTGATCAGCGCCAGGTGGGTGAACGCCTGCGGGAAGTTGCCGAGCGCCTCGCCGGAGGAGCCGATCTCCTCGGCGTAGAGGCCCACATGGTTGGCGTAGGTGAGCATCTTCTCGAAGACCATCCGGGCCTCGCTCACCCGGCCGGCCCGGGTCAGCGCCTCCACGTACCAGAACGAGCACAGGTTGAACGTGCCCTCGTCGCCGGTCAGCCCGTCGCTGCCGTCGGCGGCGTAACGGCGCACCAGGCTGTCGCTGACGAGGTCCTCGCCGAACCGGTCCAGCGTCGAGAGGAACCGCGGATCGGTGGGTCCGGAGAACTTCACCAGCGGCATGCACAGCAGGGACGCGTCCAGCCGCGGTGAGCCGGGGAACTCCATGTAGGCGCCGCGGGTGGGATTCCACGCCTCGTTCTGCACGAACCGGTACGCCTGACCGGCGTAGTCCTTCCAGTCGTTCGTCGGGCCGGGCAGGCCCCGCTGGCGCGAGATGCGGCAGGCCCGCTCGAAGGCGACCCAGGTCATCAGCGCCGAGTAGGTGAAGCGCTGGCGCCCGCCGCGGGTCTCCCAGATCCCCTCGTCCGGGGTGTCCCAGTGCTTGGCCAGCCAGTCGAGCTGGCGGCCGAGGGCCTCCCAGAGCTGGAAGGAGATCGGAACCTTCTTGTTGTACAGGTAGACCGAGTCCATCAGCTCGCCGTAGATGTCGAGCTGGAGCTGCTCGGCGGCGGCGTTGCCGATGCGCACCGGCTTCGAACCGCGGTAGCCGGCGAGATGGTCCAGGACGATCTCGTCCAGGTGGGCGTTGCCGTCGACGCTGTACAGCACGTACAGCCCGGAATCCTTCGGTGCCTCGTGGCAGCGCTGCTCCAGCCAGTCCATGAACGCGGCGGCCTCGTCGGTGAAACCCAGGGCCATCAAGGCGTAGGTGGTGAACGCCGCGTCCCGGATCCAGGTGTAGCGGTAGTCCCAGTTGCGCACGCCGCCGAGCTCCTCCGGCAGCGAGGTGGTCGGCGCCGCCACCAGCGCGCCGGTGGGCCGGTAGACCAGCAGCTTCAGCACCAGTGCGCTGCGTAGGACCATTTCTCGCCAGCGGCCGTGGTAACGACTGCGCCGCAGCCACGCCTGCCAGTAGTTCAGCGTCCGGGTGAACAGCGTGTCCGCCTCGCCGGTGATCAGCGGACGGATCGTCGAGTTCCATTCGAGCACGATGTCGGCGGTCTCACCCATGGGCAGGTCGAACTCCGCGAACACGGCGGTGCCGTCGACCCGCAGCGGCAGCGCGGTGCGCAGCACGAGGGTGCCCTTCACCGATTCGAACACCGCCCCCGAGCCGGGGACCAGCGTCACCGTGTGCGCGGCGCGCCCGTAGTCGAACCGCGGGTCGCAGCGCAGCCGGAACGTCGCCGTCCCGCGCACGGCGCGGGCCTGGCGGACGACGACGTGCGGCGTCTCCGCGACGTCGCTGTCCACCGGGACCATGAAGTCGACGACCTCGCCGACCGCCCGTGGGGTGAGGAAACGGGTCATCAGGATGTTCGAGTCGGGCAGGTAAAGCTGCTTCGCCCGCGAGTCCGGACAGTGGATGCGGAACGATCCGCCGCGATCGGCGTCGAGCAGGCTCGCGAAGACCGACGGCGCATCGAAGCGTTGCGGGCAGTACCAGTCGATCGTGCCATCCGTGGCGACCAGGGCCACGGTACGCAGGTCGCCGATGACCGCGTGCTCCTCGATGGGCGGGTAGTCGGTGTCGGGCATTCGTAGGCTCCGCGAGGCGTGATTGGCCGAGGATCCGACCAGGGATTCTGCGGGGGACGGAGAGGGAGGACGCCACCGCGCGAGCACAACCCGACGCCGAGCCGCTCGCGTCCTCCCGGCCGCCGCCGGTCGCCACCCGAGCGATGGCAACCAGGCGAAGGTAACCCGCCGGGACGGTCCACGCCCATCACTGCCGACAAGCCGAAAAACGGGCCCAACCCGCCGTGTGAAATCGCGGTGTCGGCGATGCGTCGGCGCCGGGTCCGCGCCGCGTCTGTGGAGGTCACCGGGTCGGTGGAACCCTCGTCGCTACTGGCGGTCCGGGGCGGTCGCGGGCGGTGGCGGGGGCGGCGTTCGCACCCCGGTGGGGGGTCTCGCCGCGCGGGCGTCCGAGGTCGCCACCTACGATCACGCCATGGCCGCCCACCCTCCGACTGCCGAGGACGGTCGTGCCGCGCTGGTGATGTTCGCTCGGGGCGACCGGGTCTTCCCGGTCGACGACCTCGGTGGCGGGATCTGGTCGCGGCGCGGCACCGTGCTGGCCGTGCACGCGGCCGGGCGCCGCGAGCCGGCCGAGCAGCCCGGGCCGGTACGCGTCGAGTCGACCCGCAGCGCGGCACCGGTCACCGCGCGGGCGACGGTCCTCTGGGACGACGGCAGCGCCGAGGTGCTGGCCGAGGATCAGCTCTGCCTCGTCTACGACCAGGAGGCCCCCGTCGGCATGCGGGTCGTCACCCTGCCGATGGACGAGCCGGTGGATGTGGTGCAGCACGGCGGGCACGTCGTGCTGGTGCTGCGCGACGGCCTGGTCTCGCCCGCGGTCGTGGAGTCGCTGCGCGACAAGCTGCGGCGGGTGCGGGCGGCGCTGACTCCGGCGCGGCCGGATCCCGCCTCCGCGGCCGAGCTGCGTCGGCGGGACCTCGACCTGCTGCGGGCCTTGATCGCACAGCTCACCGGGGGCGCGCCCGAGCCCCGCTGACGAGTGCCTACAGGTGCTGGGTGCCCGCGGGTGCCGAGTGGCCGGCGGATGCTGGGTGCCGATGGGTACCCGCGGCCGGGCGGGGCGCCCCGGCCGCCGCCGTCGCGATGTCCGCCGTCGCGATGTCCGCGGTCAGGACGTCGAGTACGGCCCGGGGCGCACTCCGCCCGGGCCGTAGGCGTTGCCGTTCATCCCGGCCCGCGGCTGCTCGGTCATCGCCTGGNTCACCTTCGACGCGATCGCCTCGGTGAGTCGGATCGCCTGCGTGAGGGACAGGTTCAGCACGATCTCGCTGTCATCGGTCATCGCGAAGCGCACCGACACATCGGCCATGGTGGTTCCTCCCAGTCTCGGTCCGCCCGACACCCGGCTCCGGTGGTTGGAGGTCGGAGGGAGACCCGCACGGGCGCTACCTGCCGTGCGGCCTCGGGGCATGGTGACCGCCCCACCATCCCCGATGGGGATCTCACGCCGTACGTGACCCCCCCTGTCGCCCCCACCGATGAGACTGCTAGCGGCGTGTTGCTTCGACTCTGGGTGATCAGTCAACTGCGATAGCCCCCGTGTCTGCGCGCCAACCCGGACGGGAGTGTCCTTTTGTGAGGATGGCATCGCTTTCGGTGGTCGCGTGGGGCATCGGGGCGGATCGAGTGAGAGAGCTCACATCGAGCCCACGCCGCCGGGTCGGCGCGCCGTGTGGGGGTTCCCCGGTTCAGATCCAGCCGGGGAACCACATCCTGGCCCGCCACGAGGAGTAGGGGATCACCTGCGCGGCGAGGATCGGGTAGAAGTACGCGAACAGCAGGACGACGACGATCGTGTAGACGCCGACCGTCAACGCGCCGGTGAGCCGGCGGGCGTCGGAGGCCTCCCGCGGGCCGAGCGCGAGCCCCGCCAGCGCCGTGATCCCGAGGACGAGGAACGGCAGGCACGGCAGCGCGTAGAAGAAGAACATCGTGCGGTTCGGGAACAGCAGCCACGGCAGGAAGGCCGAGCCGAAACCGACCAGCACCAGGGCCGCCCGCCAGTCCCGCCGGGTCACCCACCAGGCGAGCATCCCCACCAGGCAGGCGGTGCCCACCCACCACACCGCCGGGTTGCCCAGCGCCAGGACCTCCCGGGAGCAGCCGGCCGGGTCGTGGCAGCCGGACGTCCCGTAGGCGGGCGACGAGTAGTAGTACGCCACCGGCCGGGCCATCACCAGCCAGCTCATCGGGTGCGAGGCGAAGGCATGCCCCTGGTCGAGGCCCTCGTGGAACTTCAGCACCGCCATCTGGTACTTCCACCAGCCGTGCCACGCCGCGCCGAACCCGTCGCCGTAGAAGTGCCGGTAGTAGCCGCCGTCGGTGACGAACCAGCCCGTCCAGGTGGCCAGGAACGTCACGATCGGGACGATCACGAACATCGCGGCCCAGGCGGGCAGGTCCCGTCGCAGCGCCCCCAGCACGGGCCGCTGCGCACCGCCGGTGCGCCGGGCGCCGATGTCCCAGGCGATCGCGAGCGCCGCGAAGCCGATGATCGTGTACAGCGCGCTCCACTTCACGCCCATCGACAGGCCGAGCGCCACCCCGCAGGCCAGTCGCCACCGGCGGAATCCCAGCCGGGGCCCGTACAGCTCGCGCAGCCGATCCTGACGGCCGGCCGCGGCGCCTGAGTCGGCTGTCGCCGCCGATTTCGCCGTAGCTACGGAGTTCGCCGCGGCCGTCGAGTCTGCTGTGGTGGCGGAGCCTGCCGAGTCCATGCCCGCGCCGTCCGCGCCTGGCGAGCCGGCGACCGGCGGGGGNGGTGCGGGTGGCGGACCGGAGCCTCGGGCCAGGGCCGCGCTCAGGCGGTCGGCGAGCCGGGCCCGTCCGTCGTCGCGGTCGAGCAGCAGGCACGCCAGCGCCACGACGACCCCGGTCATCAGGAAGATGTCGAGGATCCCGATCCGGCTCTGCACGAACTCCAGGCCGTCCATGGCGAGCAGCAGGCCGGCGAAGCAGCCCAGCAGGGTCGAGCGGAACATCCGCCGGGCGGCTCGGGCGAGGACGAGCACGGCCAGCGTGCCGAACAACGCCGAGGAGAACCGCCAGCCGAGCTCCGGGTCGCCGTGCGGGACCCCCCCGCAGTTCGTGTACCCGAACAGGCCCTCGGAGGCGGCCATCAGCCACTTGCCGAACGGCGGATGGACGACGTACGCCGGCCCGGAACAGGACCTCGAGTCGATCTCGTAACCGGCGGTGAGCAGGCCCCAGGCGTCCTTGGTGTAGTAGACCTCGTCGAAGTACACCCCGCGTGGCTGGGTGATGTTCCAGAACCGCAGCAGGCCGGCCAGCACCGCGACCGACAGGGTCGCCAGCCACCCGGCCAGCGGTGAACCCGGCATCGGCGGGCACAGCCGCTCACGCAGCGCCTCGGCCCGCGTCCGCCGCGGACCGAGCGGGTCCGGACCGGTCACGGGCGGCGTGTCGCCTCCTCCGCTCGCACTCCAGGGCACGTGGGCCGTCGTCGCCGTCACACCGATCAGGGTAGGTCCTGGCTCCTGACACACTGGGCGGGTGTCCGGGACCCTGGTGCTGTGCGGCGCTCCGATCGGTGATGTCCGGGACGCGAGCCCACGCCTCGGTGAGATCCTCGCCACGGCGGATGTGATCGCGGCCGAGGACACCCGGCGGGTGCTCCGGCTGGCGCACGCCCTCGGCGTCACCATCTCCGGCCGGATCGTGTCCTGCTACGACGCGGTGGAGGGCGCCCGCGCCGCGCTCCTGACCGACTACCTGCGTGAGGGGGCCACGGTCGCCCTGGTCACCGACGCCGGAATGCCGGCGGTGTCCGACCCCGGCTTCCGCGTGGTCGCCGCGGCCGCTGCCGCCGGCATGACCGTCACCGTCGTGCCCGGCCCGTCCGCGGTGACCGCCGCCCTGGCCGTCAGCGGCCTGCCCACCGACCGGTGGACCTTCGAGGGCTTCCTGCCGCGCAAGGGCGCCGACCGGCGTTCCCGGCTGCGCGAACTCGGCAACGAGACCCGCACGATGGTGTTCCTGGAGTCCCCGCACCGGCTCCCGGCGGGCCTGGGCGACCTGATCGCCGCCTTCGGTGCCGACCGCGCCGCGGTGCTGTGCCGGGAGCTGACCAAGACCTTCGAGGAGATCGTCCGCGGCGATCTCGCGGCCCTGCTCGCCTGGGCCACCGACGGCCGCGTGATCCGCGGGGAGTTCACCCTGGTGATCGCCGGCGGCGCCAGGCGCGGACCGGTGACCGTCGATTTCGCCGCCGCGGAGGCGGCCAGGCCCGTCCAGTCCCCTCCACCCGCCGCCAGCTCGCCCGCCGCCCGGCCGGCTGCTGCCGGCTCGTCCGCCGCCGGCCTGTCCGCCGCGGGTTCGTCCGCCGTCCTCCTGCCCGCTGCCGGCTCGTCCGCCGTCGGTGGGCCTGCCGTCGGTTCGCCCCTCGGCGGTTCGCCTAGCGGCGGATCGGAGGAGCTCGACGCCCCTGCCGACGTTGCGGGCTCCGTCGACTCGGTCGATGCTCGGGTCCTCGCCGCCGACGTCGCCCGCCGCACCGCCGCCGGCATGCCGCGCAAGGAGGCCCGCCGGGCGGTCGCCGCCGACCACGGCGTGTCCCGCAACGATGTCTACGCCGCCGAACTCGCCGTCCGTGCGCCCCGCCCCGCCCCGCCCGACCGTCCCCGCTAGGTCGGCCGTTCCCGTCAGGTCGGCCGTTCCCGTCAGGACCGACCCGAACGGCCGCGCCGGTCCCGACCAGCCGACGGTCAGCAGTTGCAGGAGGTCGTTCGCGGTTCGCCTGCCTGCTACCGCGAATAACCTCCTGCAGTTGCCTCTGCAACCACCGGCGTCGGACGGCTGGCCACGCCCGCACGTCGGGGGCGGGGCTTCCGGGAGGCGCGGGCACGGTTCCGCGGAACCCCAAGATCGCCGAGGTGGGGGCTGGAGTCGGGAGTGGGGCTCGCGGCGTGGGTCAGCAGCCCCGCTGGAGCAGCAGGGCCTTGCCCATCGCGGCCCATTCGTAGATGATCATGTAGGGCCACAGGCGGCGGGGCGGCGGCACCCCGATCATCCGGACCTCGCCGGGGTAGCAGCGGCCAAGCCGTAGCCGGGCCCGGGTGCTCTGCGACGTCGAGGTGATCACGATCAGGGAGTGCCAGCCGCGCCGTGCCGCCGCGGCACCCACCCAGCGGGACTCNCCCTGGGTCGTCAGGGGGCTGGGCGCGAAGCAGATCACCTCCACGCCGGGGATGGCGTCGGGGCAGGGGTCGTCGGCGGTCGGCGTCGAGACGGCGAGAACCGGGGCGTAACCGGCGCGGGCGAGGGCGACCGCCCGTTCGAGCCGGCCAGCACTGCCGGCGAACATGACGATGGCGTCGACCGGCGCCGGCTGTTCGCGCTGGGGGAAGACGAACAGCCGTGCGGTGGCCGCAGTGAACGCGACCGCCAGGGCGCCGACCAGGGCGATGGCGATGGCCCGGCGGCGCGACGTGCCGGCCGGCGCGCGCTCGAGCGGACCCGCCGCCATGGACCTCCCTTCAGGGCGGCTCGGCGCCGCCGTGGCCATCGTGGAGCCTCGTTCCACCGCGTGGACCCGAGCCAACCACGGCTCACCAGCTCCGGGTGGGCTCACCCGCCGCAACCCGCCGCCCCGGACAACACCGAGATGCGGCGCCGACGGGCGGCCCGTCTCCCTGCCGCCCTACGCCGACGCCGCCCTACGCCGACGCCGCCCTACGCCGACGCCGCCCTACGCCGACGGGGAGGTGGAGGTCGGCGGTGCCGAGGCCGGCCGGCTGGTGATCCGGCGGGGATGGGCGAACGTGGCCCGGGCGGCCTCCCTTGGCCACACGGTGCGTGACGCGCCGTCCTGCCACTGCACGATCGGGATCTGGTGGCCGACCTGCAGCCCGGTCGCCTCGTCCAGCCGAAACCGGCCGAGCAGCGTCGTCGTGTCGATACCGCGGGCGGCGGCGAGCACCGAGGCGTCCTGCACGCCCCCGCAGAACCGGATCGCCCGCCCCAGGATCAGGCCGGTGACGTAGGCCCAGGCGGCCGTCTCCGTCGGCGCGACGCCGTGCAGGGCGGTGTAGTCGGCGGTGAACTCGCGCGCCGTCGGGCCGGTGGCGGTCGGCTGGGTGCTCTCCGGCATCCAGCTTCCCGGGGCGAGCAGTTGCTCGCGCAGGTCGCCAAGGCTGGCGGTGGCCTGGGCGCTGACGGCGGTGGAGAATGCCGCCGCCCGCCACGGCCGGCGCAGCAGGATGTTCGCCGCGGCCAGCTCGTCGTCGGGGCTCGCGTGCACGATGAGGACGTCGCCCGGGGGTAGCCGGGTCGCGGCGAGTGTGGCCTTCCCCGGCGCGAAGACGTGCGAGGCGACCTCGAACGCCTGGGCGGTGGCGGCTGCCCTGGCCACCGAGGTGATCTCGACCGCGGTGTCGCCCGAGGCGAGCAGGACGACCTTGCGGGCCCGCCGGTCGGCCGCCCGCACCGCCGCGAGGACCCCCCGTGGCCAGGTCGAGGTGGCCGCGGCGATGTTGACGACGTTGGGGAACGCCTGCCGGACGAACCTGGTCGACGGCGCCCCCGTGTTGAACACCACCCGGTCGGTCGCCGCGCAGGCCGCCAGGGCCGCCCGGTGGCCGTAGGGCCCGAGCAGGGCGTCCGGACGGCCGGCGACGGCGGCTCGCATCGCGGCCGCCGGGTCGGGGTAGGCGTCGTACGCGGTGAGGCTCACCTCGTCCCAGGGGGCGGGGAGCCGCTCGTCGCGCGCCCACAGGGTGACGCCGCGCAGACCGGCCAGGCCCTGGGCGGCGTCCGGCCCGGTCAGCGGGGTGACGAGGGCCACGGTCAACGGCGTCGTCATCGGCAGGAATCCTCGCAGTCGCTCACGAGATAAGCGTCCCATGCTTGATAGGCGCATTCCTCGGCGCGCCCGGCAGCGGCCGTAGACTTCACCGGATGCGGAAGGATGGGTGAGGTGGCGCGAAACTCTGACCGGGCGGGCGAACCACCGCCGCCGCCCGATCCCCTGCCGGTGGCCGTCGTCGACAGCCACTGCCACCTCGACCTCATGGACACCGAGGTGGACGCCGCGATCGCGGCCGCCGTCGCCGTCGGCGTCACCCGGGCCGTCACCGTCGGGGTGGACCTGCCGACGAGCCGGTGGCAGGCCGACGTCGCCGACGCCCACCCGGAGCTCTACGCGGCCGTGGCCATCCACCCCAACGAGGCCGCCCACGGTGTGAGCGAGGAGACGTTCGCGGCCATCACCGAGCTTGCTCGCCGGGACAAGGTCCGGGCCATCGGCGAGACCGGGCTGGACTACTTCCGCACCCCGCCGGAGGCGCACGCCGTCCAGCAGGAGAGTTTCCGCCGGCACATCGCGATCGCCAAGGAGACCGGCCGCGCCCTGATGATCCACGACCGGGATGCGCACGAGGACACGCTGCGCATCCTCGCCGAGGAGGGTGCTCCGGACACGGTCGTCTTCCACGCCTTCTCCGGCGACGCCGAGATGGCGAAGGTCTGCGCCGACGCCGGCTACGTGATGTCCTTCGCCGGCAACGTGACCTTCAAGAACGCGGCAAACCTGCGCGAGGCGGCCGCCNTCGCCCCGGCCGAGCTGCTGCTCGTCGAGACCGACGCGCCGTTCCTCACCCCGGTGCCCTGGCGGGGCCGGCCCGGCGGTCCCTACCTGATCCCGCTGACGCTGCGGGTGCTCGCCGAGACCCGTGGGGTGGGCGTCGCCGAGCTCGGCGCGTCGATCGCCGCCAACGCCGAGCGGGTGTTCGGGCCCTGGTAGGCACCGACGCGCTGCTCGCACCGGCCGAGCTGCGGGCGCTGGCGCACGCGCTGGACCTGCGGCCGACGAAGCGCCGTGGGCAGAACTTCCTGGTCGACGCGAACACCGTGCGCCGCCTGGTGCGCCTGGCCGACGTCGGTCCACGCGACACGGTCCTGGAGATCGGTCCGGGTCTCGGCTCGATGACCCTGGGGCTGCTCGGCACCGCCGGCGCAGTCGTGGCCGTCGAGGTGGACGCGCCGCTGGCCGCCGCCCTGCCGGTGACCGTCGCCGCCCGGCTGCCCGCCGAGGCCGCGGCGCGGCTGCACGTGGTGCTCGCCGACGGGCTGCGGCTGGGACCGGCGGACCTGCCCGCGGGCGTGCCCGCCCCGGACGTGCTCGCCGCGAACCTGCCCTACAACATCGCGGTGCCGCTGCTGCTGGGCGTGCTCGAACGGCTGCCGTCGCTGCGCCGCGGCCTGGTGATGGTGCAGGCGGAGGTCGCCGACCGGCTGACGGCGCCGCCCGGCAGCCGGGTGTACGGCGCGCCCAGTGTGAAACTGGCCTGGTACGCGCGCAGCCGCCCGGCCGGCGGCGTGCCCCGCCCGGTCTTCTGGCCGCAGCCGAACGTCGACTCCGGGCTGGTCGCCTTCACCCGCCGGACCCCGCCGGCGCCGGCGGAGCTACGCGCCGAGGTGTTCGCCGCCGTCGACGCCGCGTTCGCCCAGCGCCGCAAGACGCTGCGCACCGCTCTGGCCCCCTGGGCCGGCTCGCGCGCCGCCGCGACGACCCTGGCGGAGGCGGCCGGGGTGGATCCCGGCGCCCGCGGCGAGACCCTCGACGTCGAGGCCTACTGCCGCCTCGCCGCCGCCCGCGTCGCCGCCGAGCGCGCGCCCGCGGACTAACGTCGCCGGAGAGNCTCGGTCAGAGGGAGGCGATGCCGACGGCGCGGCGGACGCCCTGGAGGACGGGGCGGGCGCGGTCGCGGGCCTGCTCGGCGCCGGCGGCGAGGATGGCGTCGAGCTCGCTGCCGGGGGCGACGAGCGCCTCGTACTGCTCACGCAGCGGCGACAGCCAGGCGTTGACGGTCTCGAACAGGGCGTTCTTCAGCTCGCCCCAGCCCGTGCCGCCCTGCTCCAGGCGGGTCCGCATCTCCTTGATCGCCTCGGGGGTGGCGAAGTTCTCGAACAGTGCGAACGCCGCCGAGGTGTCCGGGTCCTTCGGCTGCTCCACCGGTGTGCTGTCGCTCACGATGCCGCGGATGAGCTTCCGTAGCTGCTTCTCGGGGGCGAACAGGGGAATCGTGTTCTTGTAGGACTTGCTCATCTTGCGGCCGTCGGTTCCGGGCAGCGCCCGCGCCGAGATGCCGGCCGGATAGATTCCCTCCGGAATCCTCAGGCTGAAGACGTCGCCGAAGAGATGGTTGAACGAGCCGGCGATGTCGGCGGCATATTCGACGTGCTGCGACTGGTCCTGCCCGACGGGCACCACGTCGGTGTTCATGATGAGAATGTCGACGGCCATCAGAATCGGGTAGTTGAACAGGCCCATGTTGATCCCGGCGTCCAGATCCGCCACGCCGGACTCGGCGTTGCGGTCGCGGGCGGCCTTGTAGGCGTGCGCCCGGTTCATCAGGCCCTTGCCGGTGACGCAGGACAGCACCCAGGACAGCTCGAAGATCTCGGGGACGTCGGACTGGNGGTAGAAGACCGTGCGCGCCGGGTCGAGGCCGAGCGTGATCCAGGTGGCCGCCACCGACCGGGTGTAGCTCGCCAGCTCCCTGCGGTCGCGAATCGACGTGAGGGCATGGTAGTCGGCGATGAAGTAGATCGACTCGTAGGTCGAGGTGAGCTCCAGCGAGGGCCGGATCGCTCCGATGTAGTTCCCGAGATGCGGCTCGCCCGTCGGCTTGATGCCGGTCAGCGAGACCTTCGGCTGTTGCGCTGCCATGGCTGGGCAGTCTACGGAGGCGAACCGTGCCGGCGATTCGCCGGCGTCGTGGCGGGCTGGCGTCGTGGCGGGCTGGCAGTGTGGCGAGCTGGCGGCGTAGCGGGCTGGCGGCGTCCCGGGGTCGGGCCCGGGACGCGCCACCCGCTGCCGTCAGGCGTCCCCGCCGAACAGGCCGGTCACGGAGCCGTCCTCGAAGACCGCCTTGATCGCGGCGGCCAGCAGCGGGGCGATCGACAGTTCGGTGATCTTGTCGATCCGCGCCTCGCTGGGCAGCGGCAGGGTGTTGGTGAGGACGACCTCGCCGATCTCGGAGTTCTTCAGCCGGTCGGCCGCCGGCCCGGACAGCACGCCGTGTGTCGCCGCCGCGATGACGTGGNTCGCCCCATGCTCCTTGAGCGACTCCGCCGCCTTCGTGATCGTGCCGGCCGTGTCGATCATGTCGTCGACGATGACGCAGGTGCGGCCGCGGACCTCACCGACCACGTCGAACATCTTCACCTGGTTGGGCACGTCGGGGTCCCGCCGCTTGTGGATGATGGCCAGCGGGCAGCCCAGCCGGTCGGTCCAGCGCTCGGCCACCCGTACCCGGCCCGAGTCGGGGGCGACGACGGTGACTTCCGAGGTGTCCAGCTTGTTCTCGATGTAGTCGGCGAGCAGCGGCAGCGCGAACAGGTGGTCCACCGGGNCGTCGAAGAAGCCCTGGATCTGCGCGGTGTGCAGGTCGACCGACATGAGCCGGTGCGCACCGGCGGTCTTGAACAGGTCGGCGACGAGCCGGGCGGAGATCGGCTCGCGGCCGCGGTGCTTCTTGTCCTGGCGGGCGTAGGGGTAGAACGGCGCGACCACCGTGATCCGCTTGGCGCTCGCCCGCTTCAGGGCGTCCACCATGATCAGTTGCTCCATCAGCCAGGTGTTGACCGGCGCCGAATGGCACTGCAGGACGAAGGCGTCGCAGCCGCGGACCGATTCGGAGAAGCGAACGAAGATCTCGCCGCTGGCGAACTCGTAGGCGTTCGTCGGCACGGGTTCGACGTCGAGTGCGGCCGCCACCTCCGCTGCGAGGCCGGGGTGCGAGCGTCCCGCGAAGAGCATCAGGTTGCGCCGGTTCTCGGTCTGGTAGGCCACCGCGTTCTCCTCGGACGTGACGGATGATCAGATTGGGGTGCGCGACGTGCCGGCCCGGCGAGCCNCCCGACGCAGACCGCCGGGGCCGGGTCGGGGCGTCGGCGCGTTCGACCGGCGAGCCGTGGGCGGGCAGTCGCGGCGTCGGTCGGGCGGCGGGCGGTCGGGCTGCATCGGTCGGGAGGCTGGCGGTAGGAGCTCTGGCGGTAGGAGCTCTGGCGGTAGGAGCTCTGGCGGTAGGAGCTCTGGCGGTACGGGCTAAGGGGCGGTACGGGCGGGCTGGGATGGATGGTGGGCAGGTATGTCTGGGGCTTACCCGGTCCGGCGCCCGTAAGCGGGACGCGGCTGGTCGCGGGTCCGCTGCCGCCGTGGGGCTGTCGGCGGCGTGGGGCTGTTGGCGACGTGCCTTCGCGCGGGGGGTGCTGCTCCGCGCGGCCCGCCGAGGTGTCCGGACCGATGGGGCGGTGTGCATCCCCCCGCTGGTCAGAAGGTTGGGACCGACGCCTCTACGTTCTGCTTCCCGCTCCGGGAACGCCAGCGATGCCGGCCTCGCCTCCGCTGGTGTGCGCCAAGTCACCCCGACCGTGCGGGCCGGCGTCGGGCGTGCCGACCTCGGGCGCCTGCGCTGCGCGGGAGTCGACTGCGCGGGAGTCGACTGCGCGGGAGTCGACTGCGCGGGAGTCGACCGGCGTCGCGGTGTCGGGGACGGCGGGAACCGGCGAGGCAGCGGCGGCGGCCGCGGCCAGCGCGGCGGGGCTGCCGGGCCGGCGCCGCTCCGTCCAGCCCTCGATGATCCGCTGCCGCCCCTCGCGGATGGCCAGCGCGCCCGGCGGCACGTCCTCCCGGATGACGGAACCGGCGCCCGTGTAGGCGCCGTCCCCGACGGTGACCGGGGCGACGAGCATCGTGTCGCTGCCGATGCGGACGTCGGAGCCGATGACGGTGCGGTGCTTCGCGACGCCGTCGTAGTTCACGAAGACGGTCGTGCAGCCGATGTTGCTTCGCTCGCCGACGACCGCATCGCCGACGTAGGCGAGGTGGGGGACCTTCGTATGGTCGCCGAACTCGGCGGACTTCGTCTCGACGAAGGATCCGATCTTGCCCTCCCGGCCGAGCCGCGTGCCGGGGCGCAGGTGGCTGTAGGGGCCGACGGCGGCGCCGGCGCCGATCTCGGCCCGGTCGGCCGTGGTCCGCACGACGCTCGCCTCCGCGCCGACGATCGTGTCCGTGAGGGTGCACTCGGGGCCGACGGTGGCGCCACGCGCGAGGTGGGTGCGCCCGTGCAGGAAGGTGTGGGGGGCGATCGTCGTGTCCGGCTCCAGGGTGACGTCCGCGTCGATCCAGGTGGTGGGCGGATCCACGACGGTGGTGCCGGCCTTCATCGCCGCGATGACGATCCGGTCGCGCAGCGCCCGACCGGCGGCGGCGAGCTGGACCCGGTCGTTGACCCCGGCGGCCTCGACCGGGTCGGCGACGACCCTCGCCGCCACCGGACTGCCGTCGCCGACCAGTAGCCCGACGACGTCGGTCAGGTACTCCTCGCCCTGGGCGTTCTGCCTGGTCAACCGGGCCAGCGCCGCCTGGAGCGGGCCAGCGCGGAAGGCGTAGACGCCGGTGTTGATCTCCCGGATGGCGGCCGTGGCCGCGTCGGCGTCGCGGTGCTCGATGATCGCCCGGACCCCGCCCGCGGTGTCGCGCACGACCCGGCCGTAGCCGGTGGCGTCGTCGAGGACGGCGGTCAGCACGGTCGCGGCGGCGCGCTGGGCATGGTGATGGGCGGTGAGGGCGGCCAGCGTCTCCCCGGTGAGCAGCGGGGTGTCGCCGGGGAGCACGACGACCGTGTCGTCGGCGGCGAGCCCGTCGAGCGCCGCCAGGGCGACCCGAACGGCGTGGCCGGTGCCGTGCTGGCGGTCCTGCACGACGGTGATGACCGCCGGGGCCTGCTCGGCCAGCATCGCCGCGACCTGTTCCCGGCCGTGGCCGACGACGACGGCGGTGCGGGGCGCGGCCATGGTGCCGGCGGCGTGCAGCACGTGCCCGAGCAGGGTTCGCCCGGCGATGCTGTGCAGCACCTTCGGTGTCGTCGAGCGCATCCGTCGACCCTCGNCCGCTGCCAGGATGATGACGGCGGCCGGACGTGGTGATGTCACGCGATCTCCCGAATCTTCGGCCTGCACGACGATGGGGCGACGGGCACCACACTACCGCGACCTGCTGGCCGGGCCTGGGGAGGTGACGGCCGCCGGTAACACGCCGGGCGCCGTCACCGGGGGAACACGGCGGCCGCCCGGCGGGGAACGACCCGATCGATACCCCGCCGAAGCACTCGGTCGATCGCGGAGAAAGGGGGCGACGGCGGTCCGGCCGGCGCGGCGATACTTCCCGGCGATTCTTTGTGATGGTATTACTGGTAGTGCTCCGGTAGTGCTCCGCCGCCACGACTCGAACGTGGACTAAGAGAACCAAAATCTCCTGTGCTGCCGATTACACTACGGCGGACCGCGGGGAAAACATGCCAACTCTACCATCGTGGGGTGGCTCGGAAGGTAAAAGCAGGGTCGCGGACCACTGTCCCGCGGGTCGGGCCGCGCCGCGGTCCCCGCCGACCCGGCACAGCCCGATGCATCGGGCTCCCGTGGCGATCGGGGCGCACCGCACCACCGCCGCACCGCTGCGGGGCATGCCGCCCGGGGTAGGTGGCGTCGGGCGTCGCCGCGGTCGCCCCGCGAGGTTCCAGGCACGGTTGGCCGGTCGCCCTCCGGGGTGGTCCGGGTGGGGCCCCCGGTGGGGCGGGTACCCCCACGAGACGTAGACCTTTCGGGCGGGTGCCGGCCGGTGGGTCGACGGCGGTGCCGGCAGGCCGGGCGGTCGGGCCGCCGTATTGGGTGGCCCGTTTGCGTGGTGGACGCCGGCAATGGGGACTGTTGTCACATCGGCGGGCTACCGTGACCGGTGGAGTGCCGGCGCAGTGGACCTGCCGCGATGGACGGGACGAGGCGATGACCGCTACCGACACGGTGACACNGAGCGACAATCGGGCGCCGGATGACGACCGGGAAACGACTGCGGGGCAGGCTGTCGGCCGCGCCGATCCCGCCAACAGCCGGGGCAACGCCACCAGGCCCAGGTCGATGGCGAAGGCTCGGGCCGAACAGATCATCATGGTGACGACGATCATCGTTCCGCTTGCCGCGGTGGTCGCTGCGATACCCGCGCTGTGGGGCCGGTGGATCTCCTGGCATGACGTCGTCCTTGCCCTGATCTTCTATGCCATCAGCGGGCACGGGGTGACGGTCGGATTCCACCGTTACTTCACCCACCGTGGTTTCAAGACGTCCCGGCCGATGCGCATCGCGCTCGCCGTCGCCGGCAACATGGCGATCGAGGGTCCGGTGATCCGCTGGGTGGCCGACCACCGGCGCCACCACGCCTTCAGCGACGCCGAGGGCGACCCGCACTCGCCGTGGCGCTACGGCCCCGGCACGTGGTCGATGATGAAGGGCCTCTACCACGCCCACGTCGGCTGGCTGTTCGACGTCGAGCAGACCGACCAGCGCCGCTTCGCCCCCGACCTGCTGGACGACCCGGACATCGTGAAGGTCAGCCGTTCGTTCGCCGGGTGCGCCTTCGTCAGCCTCGCCGCGCCGGCGATCATCGGCGGCCTCTGGGGCGGCTCGTTCGAGGCGGCCGCGCAGGCGTTCTTCTGGGCGGGCCTCGTCCGGGTCGCCACGCTCCACCACGTCACCTGGTCGGTGAACAGCATCTGCCACGTGCTCGGCTCCCGGCCGTACCGGTCGCGGGACCGTTCGACCAACGTCTGGCCGCTGGCGCTGCTGTCGATGGGCGAGTCCTGGCACAACCTGCACCACGCCGAGCCGACCTCGGCCCGCCACGGCGTGCGCCCCTGGCAGATCGACACCAGCTTCTACATCATCAAGCTGATGGAGACGCTGCACCTGGTCTGGGATGTGCGCTGGCCCGACCCGGCCCGCCTCGCCGCCAAGCGCGTCACCGCCGACGCGACCGCCTGAGCCCCCGACCTCACCGCGTCCAGCCTCGACGCCATCGGCCTGCGCCCGGCCGGCGGCGTCGGGGCGGCCCGTTCAGCCCTCCAGCTCGGCGGCGAGCGTCAGCCAGGCCTCCTCGGTGCCGTCCTTGTCGGCGACGACGGCGCGCAGCTCGGCGTCCAGCGCCAACAGGCGTTCGTGGTCGGTCGCCGCCTCGGCGAGGGCATGGTGGAGCTCCTGCTCCCGGCGGGTCAGCCGATCGAGGGCGCGTTCGAGGCGGGTCAGTTCCTTGCGGGCGGCCCGCAGCTCGCTGCCGGACCGGGACGGCCCGGTCGCCGTGCCGGTGGCGGATGCTGCCGTGCCGGAGGCCGCCGTCGCGGAGGCGGGAACGCCCGGCGCGGTTTCGCCGATCCGGGCGCCACCCGCGCCACCCCGGCCACCCGCGCCACCTGTCCCGCCCACGGCGGCCCCCGGGGCCGGCGGGGCCGAGGTGGCGGTCTCCGACCCGGCGGCGGCGCGGCGGGCCAGGTACTCCTCGATGCCGCCCGGCAGCATCCGCAGGTGGCCGTCGCCGAGCAGCGCCATCGTCACGTCGCAGGTGCGCTCGAGGAAGTACCGGTCGTGGCTGACCACGACCAGGGTGCCGGGCCAGGAATCGAGCAGGTCCTCCAACGCGGTGAGGGTGTCCGTGTCGAGATCGTTGGTCGGCTCGTCCAGGAACAGCACGTTCGGNCGGGCCATGAGCAGGCGCAGGAGCTNCAGCCGGCGCCGCTCGCCACCGGAGAGGTCACCGACCCGGGTCCACTGCCGCGACGACGGCAGGCCGAACTGCTCCAGCAACTGCCCGGCGCTGCGTTCCCGGCCCCGCTCGACCTCCAGCGACCGGCCGACCTGCTCGACGGCCTCCAGCGCCCGCAGCGACGCCGGGAGTTCGATGACCTCCTGGGACAGCAGGGCGGGGCGGACGCTGGCCCCGACCTTCACCCGCCCACCGTCCGGGACGACGTCNCCGAGCAGGGTGCGCAGCAGCGTCGTCTTGCCGGCGCCGTTGACACCGACCAGCCCGATCCGGTCCCCCGGACCCAGCAGCCAGGTGATGCCGTCGAACAGGGTGCGCTCCCCGATCCGGACGGTGATGTTCTCCGCGTCGTAGACGTCCTTGCCGAGCCGGGAGGCCGCGAAGCTGCGCAGCGCCATCGTGTCGCGGGGCGGCGGCTCGTCGGCGATCAGGGCGTTGGCGGCGTCGATGCGGAACCGCGGCTTGCTGGTCCGGGCGGGGGGCCCGCGGCGTAGCCAGGCGAGTTCCTTGCGCAGCAGGTTCTGCCGGCGGGCCTCCGACGCGTCCGCCCGCCTGGTCCGTTCGGCCCGGGCGAGGACGTAGGCGGAGTAGCCGCCCTCGTAGGCGTCGACGCGCCCGTCGACGACCTCCCACACCCGGCCGCACACCTCGTCGAGGAACCAGCGATCGTGGGTGGCGACGAGCAGGCCGCCGCGCCAGCCGGCGAGGTGGGCGGCGAGCCAGGCGACCCCCTCGACGTCGAGGTGGTTCGTCGGCTCGTCGAGGATCAGCAGGTCGAGGTCCTGGACCAGCAGCCGGGCCAGCGCCACCCGCCGACGCTCGCCGCCCGACATCGGGCCGAGCACGTCGTCGAGGCGGTCCAGCAGGCCGAGGCCGGCGAGCACGCCGCGGCGGCGCGGGTCCGCAGCCCACTCGTGCTCCGCGCCGGTGCCGACCACGACCTCGCGGACCGTCCGGTCGGCGGGCAGCACGTCCGCCTGGGCCAGCGAGCCCACCCGGGTCGATCCCGCGAGCNCGGCCCGGCCCGCGTGTGGCTCCGCCTCGCCCGCGATGATCCGCAGCAGGGTGGACTTGCCGGCGCCGTTGCGCCCGACCACCCCGATCCGCTCGCCCGTGCCGATGCCCAGACTCACCTGGTCAAGCAGGGTGCGGGTACCGAAGGCGGCGTCGACGTTCTCCAAACTGACCAGGACGGGGCTCACGGCCCTCCGCCCGACCCGTCCGCGTCGTCCGGTCCCTCCAGCACCCGGGCGCCGGCCGCCGGCCCGGAGGCTCGGCGCACGGCCCGGGCGACGCCCATTCCGGCCAGGCTCGCGGCCAGTTCGACGCTCTCGGTCGCCCCGGCGGCGAGGAAGGCGCAGGTCGGCCCCGAACCGCTCACGATGGCCCCGACGGCGCCGAGCTCGCGGCCGGTCTCCAGGACCCGGCGCAGCGCCGGCCGCAGCCGCAGCGCCGCTGGCTGCAGGTCGTTGACGAGGGCCGCCCCGAGCTGGGCGGGGTCGCCGGTGCGCAGCGCCGCCAGCACGTCGTCGGCGGGGGTGGGCCCGGTGCGCAGCCGGCCCTCGGACAGCTTGTCGAACTCGGCGTAGACGGCCGGGGTGGACAGTCCGCCGTCGGCGAGGGCGAACACCCAGTGGTACTCGCCGGTGGCCAGGACGTCGGTGAGCTGCTCGCCCCGGCCGGTGCCCAGCGCGGTCCCGCCGGTCAGCGGGAACGGGACGTCGCTGCCGAGCCGGGCGGCGAGGCCGGCGAGGGCGACCCGGTCGAGGCCGGCCTGCCACAGCGCGTCGAAGGCGACGAGCGCCGCCGCCGCGTCCGCGCTGCCGCCGGCCATGCCCGCGGCGACCGGGATGCCCTTGGCCAGGGTCAGGTGCACCCGCTCCGAGGTGATGCCCGCGGCCTCGGCGACCAGGTGCGCCGCGCGGACGGCGATGTTGTCACGGCCGGTGGGAACGATGGACACGTCGGGGGTGGTCGTGGCCGGGCCCCGCGCGGTCGGGTCGGCGCCCTCGCCGGAGACCTCGACGGTGACCACGACCCCGTCCTGGTCGCCGGGGGGCACCCCGTCGAGCGCCGTGGGGTCGAGCGTCGTGGGGTCAAGCTCCGTGGGGTCAAGCGCGGTGGCGGTCAGGTCGTCGAACAGCGAGACGGCCTGAAGCACGGTGATCACATCGTGGTAGCCGTCCGGCCGCAGCGGGCCGACGCCGAGATGCAGGTTGACCTTGGCCGGGGCCCGGACGGTCACGGCGGCGGTGCCGGCTCCCGCGCCTTGGCGCGGGCCCGGGTGGGATCGAGGCAGCGGATGCTCCTTCGCTCGGACTCACTCAGGCTCACTCGAGGGGACGGCTCTACTCGTGCGGGCGCCCCGCCCATACGGGCAGTGCGACCGGCCGGATCCAACCTATCCGCGGGCCCGGAGCGTATGACTGTCCGCCCACGGGGTACATGGGAGAACGGGATGCCTGGCTGGTGAAATCGGGCGGCTCGTGGCGTGGGTGACCCCGTCGGGGAGGGCCCACACGTGCTTCGGAACGCCACCCCGCCCGGTTGGACCTGGCCCTTCACACCTTTTCCCAGCTCCCCATGACGTCCGGCCTGCACATGCGTCGCCGTCGTGTCCTAGCTGACCCGCGGCGGCCCGGTCGGACCCGCCCCCGAAGGGCGGGCGGCGGCCTGACCCCGGGTGGTGCCCCGCGATCACGACCCACCCCGGGGCGCCGAAACCATGAAAGGGAGCACCATGACCACGACCACCAGCTCCGGAACCACGACGACCGGCGCCGGGACCTCGACCAGCGCCGGCCATGCGGATTCGCCGGCGACCGGCGTCGCTGGCCGGGCCGCTGTGNCGGACCGCAAGCACTCAACGGAGCTCATCAGCGAACTGGGCCGCACGTCGATCGCGGACGTCGTGGTCCGCAAGATCGCCGGGGTGGCGGCCCGCGAGGTCGCGGGCGTACACAAGCTGGGCACCGGCGGCGCCCGGGCGGTCGCCTCGGTGAAGGCCCGCATCCCCGGCGCGTCGGCCAGCGTCGCGCAGGGCGTCGTGGTCGAGGTCGGCCAGCGGCAGGCGGCCGTCGACCTGGACGTGGTCTGCGACTACGGCGTCTCCATCGTCGACCTGTCGCAGTCGATCCGGCGCAACGTCGTCAGCTCCGTGGAGGGGATGACCGGGCTGGAGGTCACCGAGGTCAACGTTGCGGTCGACGACGTCTACATCGCTGAAGACAGCCAGGAAGAGACCCGGCGGGTCGAGTGAGCCCGGTCAGGACGGGGGATGCCGCCGCCTGGTTTCGCTGGGATCCCGACAGGGTCGCGGCGGCCGTGGCCGCCTGCCCTGGGGTGACGCGGCTCGTCGCCGCCCCCACGCCCGCGGCCCTGAGCATTCCAGCGCGCCCCAGCGCGTCGCCCTGCGGTAATGCCGACCCGGCAGCCCGCACCGACGACGCCACGGCCGAAGTCACGCGGGTGGACGCGGCGCGGGACCGGTTCGGGGGGGCTGAGGTGGCGACGTACCTGCCGGGTCGCCGGGTCGCGGGGGTGCGGGTGCGGGCTGACCGGATCCTCGTGCAGGTCGACTGCCGCTACGGCGAGCCGCTGCCCGATCTCGCCGGCCGGATCCGGGCGGNGGTGCGCTGCGNCGCCCCCGACTGTCCCCGGGTGGACGTGGTCATCCGCGATCTCGACCCCGCGGACGGGCCGGCATCGGTCGACCCGCGAACGCCGATCGGCGGACGGAGCCCGACCGAGGGGTCCGCGCCCGGTGGGTGGCCACTCGGTCGGGGTGCAGGGGATCCGCGGCTGGCGCGATCGGGGGATGACGATCAGCCGTGGGTGTGGCCGCCGTGACCTCCCGACATGCGGGGGATGACGTCGCCCGTCCGCAGACCCGGCCGGACCCCGACGCGGCCCGGCGCCGGGCGGAGATCCGGGCGTTCGTTCGGACGCATCACCCGGACCGCGGCGGAGATCCGCACGCTTTCGCCGAGGGACTGCGGGCGCTGCGCGCCGCATCGACCCCTGGCTCGGCGACCCCTGGCTCGGCGACCGGTGCCGCCTCGCGGCCTACGGCCTACTACCGACGTACCGGAGCCGAGCAGCTGGCCGGCTGGATAGCGGAGCGCGGCCGGGACTGGGGCGGCACCGCGCGGCGCCGATGGCCGGGTCTCGGTGAACGGTGGGCCCATCGGCTCGGCGTCCGATGGGTACACCGAAAGGAGGGTTCGAGAGCACAGCGTGGCTCTCGGGTCCGCTGACGCGACACTCCCGCATGAAACGTAGCTGTCCCCTCGCCATATGTGACGATCGTGCCCATGGCTCCTGCCTGACCCGTCCGAGGGGCACGCCGGACGTACTACCCGACTGGACGGGTCGTGGACCGGAAGGGGCGTCACCATGCGAGCTGCAGCACTCGGTCTGATCACCGGCCTCATCGCCGGGCTCGNTCTCGCCTTCGGCGGGTTCAGCGAGTTCCTGATCGTCCTCGTCTTCGGGGCGGTCGGGCTGGTCGTCGGCAAGGTCGTCGACGGTGATCTCGACATCACCCGCTACGTGGGCGGGGACCGGCGCCGGAGCCGGCGGTGACGACGCCGTCTCGGCCCGATGCGTCCGCCGAGCCGGCCGGCACCCGGCGCGGAGGTGCGGCGGCAGGTTCGCTGCGTGTCGCCGACCGGGTCGTGGAGAAGATCGCCGCAGTGGCCGCCGCGGAGGTGCCCGGGGTGACCGGGCCGCCGCGACGGCTCTCGCGCCGGGGAGGTGCCCGCCGGGACGGGGCGCGATGGCGCCGCGGGGCCCGGTGGCGCGGGCATGCCCGCCGACCCCGGGTGGACGCCCGGCTCGAGGGCAGCACNGCGCGGCTGACCATGACGTTCTCGGTGCGGTACCCGAACCCCGTCGGCGAGACCGCCGAGCGGGTGCGGGGCGAGGTGCGGGAACGGCTCGCGGCGCTCGCCGGTGTGCGGGTCGCCCATCTCGACATCGAGGTGCCCTCCCTGAGCCCCGGCGGCGGCGAACCGGACGGCTGATCCCCGGGTGGCTGCCCGCGGTCACCCCGCCCCTGTCCTCCACCGGCTGCCGTTCCACGGGCTTCGGTGTCCGTTTTGCCGTCATGGGTTCGGTGCCCGTTTCATCCCCGGGGGAAAGGTGGGGAGGCGGATGGGTGGTGTCTGTTCGTGCTCGGCTGGGCACGAGTCGTGGAGTACGGGTGGACTCGGTGGGGGGTGGACATCGTGCGGATGGGACGTCGGATCGTCGCCGGGCTGCTGGCCGCGNTGATCGCGGCTGCCGGTGTCATCGCCGTCATCGAGATCATCGCTGCCGCCGCGGGCGGTGGTCATATCGTGATCGACTGGCAGAGCTGGGCGAACAGTCTCAGCGACACCGCCTGGTCGGAGGGGCCGGCGTTGCTGGCCGCCGGATTCGTCGCGCTGGTCGGGTTGCTGCTGATCGGGACCGCGCTTCGGCGCGGCACACCCGCCCGGCTGCGTATCCGCTGGGACAGCCCGCGGACCGGGGTGTTCGTGGACCGGCGCGGGCTGGCCCGGGACCTGCGGGCCACGGCACTCGCCGTCGACGGGGTGGAGCGGGCCCGGGTCCGGGTGGACCGGCGGGGCACGGATGCCCGGCTGCGCCTGCGTCCCCCCATCGCGGGCGGCGCCCCGCATCGGGTGGAGGTCGCGCAGCAGGTGGAGGCCGCGCTGCATGAGGAGCTCGACGCCTTCGCGTTGGCCGAGCCGTCCGTCCCCGTCGTCCGGGTAACCGCGCGGTCGACCGCTGCTCGGCACGAACTGGCCGGGGGGGATGGGCCGGCTAGGCATGACGGCCCGGCCGAGCGGGGCGGTCCGGGCGGGCATACCGGCCCCTCCGGGCGTGACGGCCGGGTCGGGTCAGAGGGTCCGGACGGGTCAGAGGGTCCGGACGGGCCCGGCCGGCGGGTCGGGCCCGAACCGGACGGCGCCCGTGTGGGTGCCGCGACTCGGCAGGGAGGCGAGGCGCCGTGACCGGCCCCGGGCCGCACACGCCGTCGACCGACCGGCGCAACCAGGTCATCCTCGCCGTCCTGGGCGTGCTGCTCACCGCGGCCGGCGTGGTCGCGCTGCTCACCGGGGTCGGCGTCTTCGGGGACGGCCGGGCGGACCAGTCGGTACTCGATCCGGACGTCCGTGACTTCGCCGCGGACCACGGCTGGTTCTGGCTGGTCATCGGGGTCGGCAGTGGGCTGGTCGCCCTGCTGGCACTGGTCTGGCTGGCCCAGCAGATGCGCACAGACAGGTCCCCCGGGCTGGACGTGACCCACGATGCGCTGGGCGACGTGCACCTGCCGGCGGCCGCGCTGACCGACGCTGTCGCGGACGACGTGGCCGGGATCGCGGGCGTCGAGGGCGCGTGGGCCGAGCTGCGGGGCAGGCGCGAACCGTCGCTGGACATCGCGGTCCGAGTGACCCGCGGCACCGACGTGTCCGGCGTGGTCGGGGAGGTCTGCGGCCCGGTGCTGGGACGGGCCCGGCGGGCGCTCGGCCGCCCCGATCTGCCAGCTCAGGTGAACATCCGGCCCGTCGGTGCGGCCCGACGCCCATCCGGCGTCCGCTGATGCCGCCGGTCCGGCCGTGACCGGTGCCCCACGACGGCACGCATCCCCGCAGGGTCTTGACAGATCGGGGTGGTCGTCCACCACTCGCGAAGCGTCCGGTACTGTGAAGGACCGCGCCGCGGTGGTTCTCCCGCCCTCCGGCGATGGAATCCCCTGTTTTGGAAAGGATGAGCGCCGCCATGTCCGAGGTCCGCATCGCCGCGGAGCCGCGCACCGAGTTCGGTAAGGGCGGTGCTCGTCGCACCCGCCGCGCCGGCAAGGTACCCGCTGTTCTCTACGGTCACGGCAAGCCGCCGCGCCACATCGCCCTGCCCGCGCACGACCTGCTGCACGCCTTCAAGACCGACGCCGGCACGAACGTCCTGCTGACGCTCGAGCTTGCCGACGGCACCGAGCTCGCGCTCGCGAAGGACGTCCAGCGGCACCCGATCAAGGGCAGCTTCGAGCACATCGACCTGGTTCTCGTGAACCGGGGCGAGAAGGTCGTCGCAGACATCCCGGTGCAGGTCGTCGGCGAGCCCCACCCCGACACGCTGGTCGACCAGCAGGTCACTTCGATCGCGGTGAAGGCCGACGCCTCGCGTCTGCCGAACGCGATCGAAGTGGACATCACCGGCCTGGAGCCGGGCACCGCCGTGCTGGCCCGCCAGCTGCCGCTGCCTGACGGCGCCGAACTCGACGCCGATCCCGATCTGGCCGTCGTGCAGTGCCTGGCCAAGCGGACCGTCGCCCAGCAGGACGCCGAGCTCGGCGAGACCACCGAGGCGACCGAGGAGGCCGGCGTGGCGAGCGCGTCCGCCTAGGCGAACGGCTCTCCCCGTCGACCCCCTCGTCATCTCGTCACCTGCCGATGACCTGCGGATGAGCTGTCGATGACGAACGTGCCGACCGACGACGGGCCGTGGCTCGTCGTCGGACTGGGCAATCCGGGTCCGGGCTATGCCGGCAACCGCCACAACGCCGGTTTCATGGTCGTCGAGCTGCTCGCCGAGCGGGCCGGGTCGCGGCTGAAGTCGCACCGGTCCCGGGCGGATGTCGCCGAGGTTCGCCTCGCCGGCGCGCGGGCGGTCCTGGCCCGCCCGCTGTCCTTCATGAACCTCTCGGGTGGGCCCGTCTCGGCGGTGCGCACCTTCTACAAGATCGATCCGGCCCGGGTCATCGTCGTGCACGACGAGCTGGACATCCCGTTCGGGAGCGTCCGGCTCAAGCGCGGCGGCGGGGACAACGGCCACAACGGGCTGCGATCGATCTCCTCTGNCCTCGGCACCCGCGACTACCTGCGGGTCCGGGTCGGCATCGGTCGCCCGCCCGGCCGGATGGACCCGGCCGACTTCGTCCTGCGGGACTTCGGCGCGGCGGAGCGGCGCGAGCTGCCGCTGCTGCTGGAGCACGCCGCCGACTCGGTCGAAATGCTCATCACGGATGGCCTGGAGCCCACGCAGAACCGCTATCACGCCCTGCTCTGAACGGGGCCCCGCACTCTGTCCCGACCCCGCCCGGTTCCGACCCCGCCCGGCGTGGTCAGGACGGCGTCAGGTGCTCCTGGATGCGGCCGATCAGCGCCGCGTGGTCGAGCTCCCGGCGGACGAAGGCCCGGCCGGCGAGGCCGATCTCGGCCGCCCGCACCGGGTTGTCCAGCAGCTCGCACGCGGCAGCGGCGAAGGCGCCCGGCTCCTCGGCGACCAGCAGGTCGGTGCCGGGGGCCCAGTCCAACCCGCGGCTGCCGGTCGGGGTGCTCACCACCGGGGTGGCGGTCGCCATCGCCTCGATGGCCTTGATGTTCACGCCCGAGCCGGAGCGCATCGGGTTCACCGACAGCGTCGCCGCGGTGAGGTAGCCGGCGACGCTCGGTACGTCGGTGTGCAGCTCGACGCCCTCGAAACCGGCGAGCCACGCGGCCAGGCCGTCCTCCGGGCGCCGCCCCACCACCTGGAAGGTGGCCTTCGGATGGCGGACCCGGATCATCGGCCAGCATCCCCCGAGGAACCAGCGCAGCGCCTCGATGTTCGTCGGGGTGTCCAGCGAACCGACGAAGATCAGCCGCTGGTCGCCGGCCACGGCCGCGGCGGCCGCCGCGGCCGGCTCGGTGGANGCGGTCGCCCGCAGCGCCCCCACGGGCAGGAACGGTGGCAGGTGGAACGTGGGCACGCTTGCCCGGGTGCGCCGCCACTCGTGGTCTTCCAACGAGATGTCGGCGATGCAGGTGACCAGGGGGGAATGGTGCATCGCGAGTTCGGCCAGGCGTAGCTTGTGGTACTCCAGCTCGTAGGCCACGGCCCGGGGGCCGGAGCTGCTGCGGGCGAGCACCCGGAAGAACTCCGAGTCGACGTTGTGCGCGCGCACCAGGTGCGGCAGCTTCCAGATCCGGGCGATCTCCTCGCCGAGATGCGACGATCGGCAGCTGTAACTGATCACGGCGTCGGCGCGCGGGGGCGTGGACTCCAACGCGCGGCGCAGCGGCCCGACCGGTCGAGAGGCGTGCATGAACGGCTTCGGCGTCAGGTGGGCGCGCGGGCTGTCGTCCCGGGGCAGTCGGATGACCGCCGAACCGGGAACCGCCTCCTCGTAGGCGGCGATGTCCAGATCCTCCCGCGAGGGAACCAGGATCTGCATCCGAATACCGGCCGCGGAGGCCGCGGTGAGGAAGCTGAATGTCTCCACCCGGCCGCCGGCGTCCGCCGGGAGAAACGGTTCCTCGACAACGACGATCCAGCGCGTGGAGTCGCTCACCGGTCCCACTGTAACGACTCGGGTTCACCCGCATGGGGGAGGGTCCGCCCGGTCGCTCGGGCGAGGAATGCGACGCGTGGCCGGGTGGTCACGATGGTGTCGAGTAGCGGTGAATAAACCGGGCGGTTTCCTGTGGCCCTCATCGGCGGATCGCGGCCGCGCCGGACTGCCGCGCAGGTCGGGTCCGGGCATCACGGCCGCGCAGCGTCATGAGGTCAATCGCGTGATTCGACGGGCCAGGAGCCGTTCGCCGTGGCGTTCCGATGGAACGCTACGGTTACTGTCATGACAGGTGTCCGGACCATCGGTCGAGGAGCCGCCGTCGCGGCGCTCGGAGCCGCAACTGTTTACGGTCACGTTCTGTATCCGGTTTATATCGGACTNCGCAGCCGTGGCCTGGAACCGACGACACCGCCGGACCCTGAGATCTGGCCGGGCCTGAGTGTTGTCGTCTCCGCGTACCGGGAATCCGCGGTTATTGGCACGAAACTGGATGAGCTGGCCGGCGCGGACTATCCCGGGCCGATGGAGGTCATCGTCGTCGCGGACGATCCGGAGACGGCGGAGGCCTCGCGCCGGCCGGGTGTGCGAGTGCTGTCCTCGGGGGAGCGGCTGGGCAAGGCCCGCGCGGTCAACCGCGGCGTCGCCGCCGCCTCCCACGAGATCGTCGTGCTCACCGACGCGAACGCGGTGCTCGCCCCCGGCGCGCTGCGCGCTGCCGCCCGTCACTTCACCGACGAGACCGTCGGCGCGGTCGCGGGGGAGAAGCAGGTCGACGACCCCGACGGCGCCCAGGGCTTCTACTGGAAGTTCGAGTCGTGGCTGAAGCGCTGCGAGTCGGCGACCGGCGCGACGATCGGCGTCGTCGGCGAGATGCTGGCCTTCCGCCGACAGGCGTTCCGGCCGCTGCCCGCCGACACGGCGGTCGACGACGCCTGGCTGGCCCTCGACATCCTCGAGGGCGGGCTGCGGGTCGTCTACGAGCCCGAGGCGTACTCGATCGAGTCGGCGGCCCCGGACTACACCGGTGAGTGGGAGCGGCGGACCCGGATCGTCGCCGGCAACCTGGACATGCTCTGGCGCCGCCGGGCGGCGCTGGTGCCGGGCGCGTTGCCGGTCACCCCGCAACTGTGGGGGCATCGGCTGGTCCGCTCGTCGTTCGGGCCGATGGCCCACGTCGTCCTCGTCGTCATGGCCGTCCCGGCCGCCCGGCACAGCTGGGCCGCCCGGGTGTTCCTGGCCGGCAACGCCGCCGGCGCCGCGAGCGCCGCCGCCCTGATGACCGGGCGGACGCCGCCGGGGCCCAGCCGGCTGGTCGCGCAGGTGTTCTTCCTGCAGGCCGTCGCGCTCGGCGGAGTGCGCCGCTTCGCCGCCCGGGACCGCCCGGCCGTGTGGCCGAAGCCGGATCGCCAGCCGGTCGCCCCGCCGTCCGGTGCCGGTGCGCCGGCCGGAGCCGACCCGGCGAGCCCGTCCAGCCCGTCCAGCCCGTCCAGCGCGCTGACCTCGGCCGGCGGTTGAGTCGAGAATCGCAGCACCCTCGGCAGCCGGGCCGAACGGTGCATCGGAAGTTCGCGTGAACACACGCAGTGAGGAGCGTGCCGCNGTGTCGGTCGAGCAAGCCAAGCGGTCCACGTGGCAGTACGAGCTCGTGCTGGTCAGCTACCACAGCCGGGAGCAGCTCGAGGGGCTGTTCGCGACGCTGCCGCTGGACATGCCGGTGGTGGTCATCGACAACGCGAAGGGCGCCGACCGGGTCGACGAGCTGCTCGCGGACCGACCGAACAGCCGCTACCTCGACTCCGGTGGCGGCAAGGGCTTCGCGAAGGCCGCGAACATGGGCATCCGCTCGTCCAGGTACGACTACATCGTCCTCGGCAACCCGGACAGCCGGCCCACCGTCGACGTCATCGACGTGCTCGTCGACGACCTCATCGCCGATCCGGAGCTGGTCACCAGCGCGGCGACGATGAAGGGCCACGACGACAAGCCCGAGCTCGGCAACGGTGGGTGGGAGCCGACGCCCCGCCGGGTGCTGCTGCACGTCCTCGGCGCGCACAAGGTGGCCCCGACCTCGGCGCTGTTCGCGCGCCCGACCCCCGGTCGGCCGATGAACCCCGAGTGGCTGACCGGCGCCTGCATGGCCGTGCGCCGCGCCACGTTCCTCGACCTGGGCGGCTTCGACGAGACGTTCTACGTCTACAACGAGGACATGGCGCTCGGCCGGGCGATCCGCGAGGCCGGCCTGCGCCAGCAGCTGCACACCGATCTGCTGGTGCCGCACGGAGCCGGCGGCAGCGGCGCGGGCAAGACCTGGATGCTCCAGATGCGCGGCGCGTCCATGGTCCGCTACCTGCGCAAACACAACGCTCCGGCCCGGGTGAACGTGATGCGCTCGATGCTCGTGGCCGGGTACGCCGGGCGCACGGTGCTCTCCCGTGCCCGTGGCAAGAAGGCGGTGGCCGACGAGCACGCCGCCTACATCAAGGGGCTGCTCGTCGGTCCGCCCGCCCCCTGAGGCCCCGCCCGGCGTGGCTGGGGCCGGGCGAGGCGGGCGCTCAGGTGAAGCGGGCGACCCGCCACTCGCGGCGGCCGCGGCGGACGAGGATGACGGAACCGTGCAGCAGGTCCTTCTCGGTCACGGTCGCCTCGGCGTCGATCCGGTCGCCGTTGACGAGCACGGCACGGTTGCCGAGGTGCTCGCGGGCGTCGCGGCGGCTGCTGGCCAGGCCGGTGGCGAGCAGGAGGTCGACGACGGGCCAGCCGCCGTCGGCCGCGAGCCGGGCCAGCGGCTCGGTGACCGTGGGCACGTCGGCGAAGACGTCCGAGATCAGGTCCGCCCCGATCGCCTTCACGTCGCCGCTGAACAGCGCCGCGGACGCCGCCTCGGCGGCGTCGACGGCGGGCTGGCCGTGCATGAGCCCGGTCATCTCCCGGGCGAGATGGCGTTGCAGCGCGCGGCGGCCGGGCGCCTCGGCGTGCTCGGCGANCAGCCGCTCCAGCGGCTCGCGGTCGGTGAGCGAGAAGAACAGCGCGAACCGGCGTGCCTCGTCGTCGGACAGATTGATCAGGAACTGGTACAGCGTGTATGGCGAGGTGCGGTCGGCCGTCAGCCACACCGCGCCCTTCTCCGACTTGCCGAACTTCGTGCCGTCCGCGCGCAGCAGCAGCGGGCAGGTCAGCCCGTGCACCTGCGTGCGCAGCACCCGGCGCACGTAGTCGATCCCGGCGACGATGTTGCCCCACTGGTCCGACGCCCCCATCTGGAGCGTCACGCCATGGTCCTCGCACAGCCGGCGGAAGTCGTACGCCTGCAGCAGCGAGTAGCTGAACTCGGTGTAGGTCAGGCCGACATCGGGGTCGTCGAGGCGGCGGCGGACCGAGTCGCGCCTGATCATCTCGGTGACGGGGAAGTGCTTGCCGACGTCCCGCAGGAACTCGATCATGCCGAGCCCGCCCAGCCAGTCGCCGTTGTCGACGAAGGCCGGGATCTCCTCGGCGGCCAACGCCCGCCCGAAGATCGTCTCCATGATCTCGCGGTGGCGCGCCACGTTGGCCCGCACGTCCTCGACGGTGAGCAGGCTGCGCTCGACGGACTTGCCGGACGGATCGCCGATCAGGCCGGTGCCGCCCCCGAACAGGGTGACGGCGCCGAGCCCGGCCCGCGCCGCCCGGATCAGCAGCGTGATGGGCAGCAGGTTGCCGATGGTCAGCGACGGGGCGGTCGGGTCGAAACCGATGTAGCAACGCCGCCCGCCGCTGTCGAGGTGGTCCCGTAGTTCGGCGGGATCGGTGCTGTCGTGGATGAGTCCACGCCAGGACAGCTCGTCCAGGAGCGCGTGTGTCATATGGCCATGTTAGGAGTGGCCGCGCGGGCCCTCGTGCGTCGTGGTTCGCCGGGCGGACAGCAGGTGCGCGCCCACACCGAGCAGGCCGCCCAGCCAGACGGCGAGGGCCAGCCCGCCGACCCAGGCCAGCGCGGACAGGATGCCGGGATGTCCACCCGGGCCGCCGGCGCCGGCCGCCGCCACCGAGCCGCCGTCCCGGTCCTGCCCCTGCCCGCCACCCGAGGCCGCCCCGTGCCCGGGGCCGGGGCCGCCCGCGGGGCCGGTGGGGCCGGTGGGGCGGCCGGCGGTCAGGCCCGGCGGCGTGGCCGCGCCGTCCGCTGGTTCCGCCCGCGCACCGGCCGCCGTCGGCGGCACCACCGATGCGGCGGCCTGCGAGCCGAGGCCACCGTCGCCGTTCGGACCGGATCCGGCGGAGCCGTCCGCGCCGTCCGCGCCGCCGGAGAGGCCGGAGAGGCCGGAGCCCGACTCGGCGTCGGTGGGGTCCGCGCCGGCGGGTGCCTGGCCGGCCGTGCCCCAGCGAGTCGGGGTGGCCAGCAGGGGGTTGGCGGCGACGACCGGCACCGGTTTGGTCAGCGCCGCGGCGGGGTCGACGATGCCGAAACCGAACTCGACGTCGCGTCCCGGCGCCCCGGCGTCCCGCGCGGTGTAGATGAGCCGCTCGATGACGTTGGGCGCGTCCAGGTCGGGCCGGGCCGACCGGATGAGCGCGACCACGCCCGAGACGATCGCGGCCGAGTTCGAGGTGCCGGCGCCGGTGTCCAGGCCGTCCGGGGAGACCCTCGTCGGCACCGGCGCCCGGATGCCCGGGGCCGGGGCGGCGATGACGGCCCGCGTTCCGCGGGACGAGCCGCGCCAGAAGTCGCCCCGCGCGGTCGAGCCGGTCACGGCGACGACACCCGGGATGTTCGCCGGCGAGTTGATCTCACTGTCGCCGGTCTCCACGTTGCCGGCGGAGGCGACCACGACCACATCGTGGGCGAAGGCGTAGGCCACCGCCTCCCGCTCGTCGGGGGTCGCGGCGCCGGCCGAGCCGAGGGAGAGGTTGATGACGTCCGCGCCGAGGTCGACGGCTCGGTGGATGCCGCGGGCGACCTCCGTCGAGTCGGCCTCGGCGCCGGTCGAGATGGGCAGGATCCGGGCGGCCGGGGCGATGCCGCGTACCTCGGGCCGGCCGTTGTCGTTGCGCCCCGCGATCAGGCCCGCCATGGCCGTGCCGTGGCCGTCGGGATCGTCGTCGCGCCACCCGTCGGAAGCCGCCCCCGGCCCGACGCCGGCGCCGGGCAGGACCTGGCCCTGCAGCTTGGGGTGGCCGGCGTCGACCCCGCCGTCGATGACCGCGACCACCGTCCCGGCGCCCTCGCTGATCTGCTGCGCCTGGGCGAGTCCGAGCACCGCGTGGTACCACTGCGAGCCCTGCGCGGGGGCGACGGGGGCGGGAACGACGCCGGCGGGTGCGGCCACGGCGGGTGTGGCCACGGCGAGCAGCGGCCCATCGAGGACGGACACCACCAGCAGCGCCAGTACGGCCGGCACCGCCCGGAGGGCACGGCGCGGCACGACCGTCCTGGTGGGGCCGCGGGGCACCGTCCCACCGGGGCCGCGGGGCATAGCGCGGTGCTGCATGAGGGNGGTCCTGCCTCCCGGGACGTGCCACTGGGCGCGCTGAGGGGGATCACGGGTGGCCGGGTGGAAAGGCGCGGTCGGCGTCGCCGTGTGAGGCAGTTTTCCATATTGCCGGCCCTATGCGGGCCGTTGTCGAGAAGTAAACAGATACGCCCCTGTTGACCTGGTAGGGCGCAACCCTCGGCGCGTCTCGAGTCCGGGTCCGAGACGCGCCGAGGTGTCGGACACGGTGGGGTGGCGCCACTGCAGCGGAACGGATACTACAATGTGTAATGTGACAATTACAGTTGTGTGTTGACTGTGGCGGTCGGTCGTCGCGGCGGCTCGGCGCCGTTGCGTCCGCCTCCGGTGGACCGCCCCGAGTCGCGAAGGATGCCGGATTTTGTGCGGAAAATCCGTGGTGTTCCTGTTGCCGCTGCGGCCGCGGCCGCCGTGGATATCCGGTCGATATCCCCGCCGCCCGTCCCCGCCGTTCCGTTCGAACCAACTCTCACGTGAGGGTAGAGTTTGGGCGGTCGGATGCGGTGGCCGTGACGGGCCGCCACGAGAGGGGCCACAGGGATGACCGAAAGTGGGGATACCGGCGTGGGGGTTGGGCCTGACCGGCCGGCGCCGCCGCGCGACGGACGCATCGCCGAGCTGACCGCGCTCGCCGCCGCGAGCGAGATCCCGACCGCCGCGCTGTGCCGCGACCTCGCCGTCGCCCACGAGCGCGCCGGAGACCCGGACGGGGCGGTGCGCTGGGCGCTGGCGCTCACCGACACCGACGGCGACCTCGGCGCCTGGTCGGCGGCGGCCGGCGTGCTGCGCCGCTGCCTGCCCGCCGTCGCGCCGCTGCCGCGCTCGGCCCGGGTCGCCGTCCTCGGCAGCTACACGACGTCCCAGTTCGCGGCGCTGCTGCCGCTCGCGGCCGCGCGGGCGGGCGTCGCCATCGAGACCTACGAGTGCGGCTACGGGCAGTACCGCCAGGAGATCCTCGATCCCGGCAGCGGGCTGTACCGCTTCGCGCCGGACGTGGTCGTGCTCGCCGTGCACGCCGGCGAGGCGNCCCTGCCGGCCGTCGGGGATGGGCCGGACGCCGTGGTCGCCGCCGAGGTGCGCCGCTGGACGGCGCTGTGGGAGACGATCCGCGCTCGCTGCGGCGCCCGGGTCGTCCAGCACACCTTCGCGGTGCCCGGCGAGGTCGCCCTCGGGCATCTGGCGCTGCGTACCGGGGGCGCCCGCCCGACCCTGCTCGCCCGGGTCAACGCCGAGCTCGGCCGCGCCGCCGGCGACGGGGTCGGCCTGGTCGACTGCGAGCGCCTCGCTGCCGACGTCGGCAAGCGGGCCTGGTTCGACGCGCGCTACTGGCATCGCTCCAAGCAGGCGGTGTCGCTCGCGCAGGTACCGCTGCTCGCCCGGCACACCGCGGCGGTGATCGGCGCGCAGCTCGGGGTCAGCCGCAAGTGCCTGGTCCTCGACCTCGACAACACCCTGTGGGGCGGCGTGTTGGGGGAGGAGGGGCTCGCCGGCATCGCGCTCGGCGACGGCGCCGTCGGNGAGGCCTTCGCCGCCTTCCAGGACTACGTCGTCGAGCTGAAGGACCGCGGCGTCGTGCTCGCCGTCTGCTCCAAGAACAACGACGCCGACGCGCGGGAGGCGTTCGAGCGCCACCCCGGCATGCGGCTGCGCCTCGACGACATCGCGATGTTCAGCGCCTGCTGGGACGACAAGCCGACCCAGGTGCGCCGGATCGCCGCCACCCTCGGCCTCGGCCTCGACGCCCTCGTCTTCGTCGACGACAATCCGGCCGAGCGCGAGGCGGTGCGCCAGCTCGTCGGCGAGGTCGACGTCCTCGCGCTGCCCGCCGACCCGCACGGCTACGTCCGGGCGCTGGCCGACTACCCGTTCTTCGAGACGGCGGCGCTCACCGCGGAGGACGCCGCGCGGACGGCGACCTACCGGGCCCGGGCCGAACTCGCCGCCGCCGAGGCCGCGGCCCCCTCGCTGGCGGAGTTCCACCGGGGGCTGGACATGACGGCCACCGTCGTTCCGCTCGACGAGCTGACCCTGCCCCGGGTCGCGCAGCTCGTCGGCAAGACCAACCAGTTCAACCTGACCGGGCGCCGCCGGAGCGCCGACGAGATCGCCCGGCTGGCCGCCGACCCCGGCACGGCCGTGCTCTGTATCCGCCTCGCCGATCGGTTCGCCGACCACGGCCTCGTCGCCGTGGTCATCGCGGTCGAGGCGGGCGACGCCCTGGCCGTCGACACCTGGCTGATGAGCTGCCGGGTGATCGGCCGGACCCTGGAGGACGAGGTCGCCGGGCTGATCCTTGCCGAGGCGCGCCGGCGCGGGCTCGCCCGGGTCGTCGGCGAGTACCGCCCGTCACCGAAGAACGCCCTGGTCGCGGACCTCTACGAACGCCTCGGCTTCACCCGGATGGACGCGCCGGACGATCCGTCCGAGCCGGGCACGATCCACTGGTCCCGTGCCGCGGACGCGCCGTATGCGCCGCCCGCCCTGATGCGCGTCGTCGCGGCGGCGGCCGGCGTCGACCCGAACGGGGCCGACCGGCCGGGTGTGCCGCCCGCCGAGCTGTCCACCCACGTGTTCGCCCAGACGCGGCCGCAGGACCGCAGGATGGAAGAGGTGTAAAGGTGATGGTGCAGGACCGACTCCAGCAGATCTTTCGGGAGATCTTCAGCGACGACGGCCTCCTCGTCTCCGACACGATGACCGCCGAGGACGTGCCCGGCTNGGACTCGCTCGCGCACATCAACCTGATCTACGCCGTCGAGCGGGAGTTCTCGATCCAGATCGCCGACGACCGGCTCGCCAGCTTCGCCACCGTCGGTGACATGCGCGAGCACATCGAGGAGCTCAGCGGTGTCCACTGAGGCCGGCCCCGCGATCGGGTCACCCGCCCCGCCGATCGCCCCAGCGGACGACGTCACCGCCGCGTCCGCCCCGTCCGCCGCGACCGCCGCGACCGCCCGGACCGCCGCCGAGGCGGATCATCGGGAGGCGTCCGAGCTGGGCCTGCGAGAGATCCTGCGGGAGGACTTCCGGCGGCATTACGGCTCGCTCGCCCATCCGGGCCTGCACGTGCTCGCCGTCTACCGCCTCGGGCAGTGGCGGCGCACCCGGCGCCAGCCGCTGCGCGCCGCGCTCACGGTGGTCTACAAGGTGCTCAACAACCTCGTCATCCGTAACCTTTACGGGGTCGAGCTCTCCGAGCAGGCCCGCCTCGGCCGGCGGGTCCTCATCGGCCATCACCAGACGATCCTGATCCCGCCGTTCTGCGAGATCGGCGACGACTGCACCCTGCGGCACAACCTGACCATCGGCTACGCCGGCGGCTCGGCGTCGCCGCGGGACGTGCCGAAGGTCGGGGCCCGGGTCGAGCTCGCCCCCGGCGTCCACCTTCTCGGCGCGATCACCATCGGCGACGACGCCCGCATCGGCCCCGGCTCGATCGTCATGGCGGACGTCCCTGCCGGCTCCACTGTCTTCGCCGCCCCGGCCCGGATCATGAAGCCCCCCACCCGCTGACCACCGCACTTCGGCCGGCCGCCGCTCGGACAAGCAGCCCGGTTCCGCGGAACATCAAGATCACTGAGCTGTGGTGGGGGCCGGGCGCATGGCGCGGTTCCGCGGAACACCAAGATCACCGGTATGTGGTTGGGGTTGGACGTGATTCGCGGTTCCGCGGAACACTGAGATCGCAATAGCCGGAGCCCGGACGCGACGCGATTCCGCCCGAAGCGCTGGGTGACATACTCCCAGGGCATGGGGGACAGGCACGTGTACGGGCCGGGTCGTGCCGTGACCGGTGAACCTTCGGCGCCTGAACCTTCGGCGCCTGAACCTTCGGCGCCTGAACCTTCGGCGGCTAAACCTTCGACGACGCCGCGCCGGTTCCACGGGGTGATGGTCTCGAGTACCTACCGAGATCTGGAGCAGCACCGTGCCGCCGCGATCCGGGCGATTGACGGGCAGGGGCTGCACCCGGTTGCGATGGAGCAGGACTCGGCGCTGCCCGAGGTCACCGTGGTGGATTCCTCGTTGCAGAAGGTCCGGGACGCGGCGGCCTATGTGGGCATCGTTGGACGCAGCTACGGGCAGGTCCCCAGGATCGCAGGTAATCCGCGGGGTCTGTCGCTGACCGAGCTGGAGTTCCGGGAGGCGCGCCGCCTCGGCCGGCCAACGCTGATCTTCATCATGAGCGAAAGGCATCCGGTGCCGGAGACGGCGGTGGAGCTGGACCCGGAGAAACGCCGAAAACTGGCGGAGTTCCGCGACGAGGTGAAGCGCGCGAGTGACGACTCTCTCGTGCACCGGGTGTACCGGGAGTTCGACAGTCTCGAGGATTTCACGGTCGCGGTCACGCAGTCGGTCGCCGCGCTGCGCCGTGTCCTCGACGCGCGCGACACCGGGGCTGCCCCCGGGCCCGCCGCCGGGGCGAATCGGGCCGGCCGGCGGGAGCGCGATGGTATCCCCGCCTCGCCGCAGCTTTACGCCGAGCCTCCCTATATCGGTCGGCAGCGGTTCGTCGGGCGGGTGGCCCAACTGGAGACCCTGACCGACTGGGCGGCACCCGCGGATCCGTACCCGATCCTGCTGTTCGACGCGATCGGCGGCACCGGAAAGAGCGCGCTGACGTGGGAATGGGTCTTCGGCCACGCTACTGATGTCCGCGGAGACTGGGCGGGGCGATTCTGGTACTCCTTCTACGAGAAGGGGGCGGTGATGGCCGACTTCTGCCGCCGGGCCCTCGCCTACACCACNGGCCGGCCGCTGGACGACTTCAGGAACCTCAAACAGNCCGACCTCACCGACCTGCTGCTCCGCCAGCTCCAGAGCAGGCCGTGGCTGCTGGTCCTCGACGGCCTCGAACGAGTCCTCGTCCACTACCACCGCCAGGATGCCGCCCAGCTCGCCGACGAAGACGCCGGCACCAGCGACACGATCGCCGACCGCGACCCCTGCGCGGCGATCCGTCCCCTCGACGACGAGCTGCTGCGCGGGCTCGCCGCCCCCGGTCCGTCGAAGATCCTCATGACCTCACGGCTGGTGCCGTCGGTTCTGCTCGGCCCCGCCGGCCAACCGATCCCCGGTGTCCGACACGAGCCGCTGCCCGGACTCCGGCCAGCCGACGCGGAAGCCCTGCTGCGGTCCTTCGGAGTCGACGGCGACTCGGGCACCATCCGCACCTACCTGCAGCGGCACTGCGACTGCCATCCACTCGTGACCGGCATCGTCGCCGGTCTCGTCACCCACTATCTGCCNGCGCGCGGCCAGTTCGACCGCTGGGCCGCCGACCCCGACCACGGGGGCCGCCTCGACGTCGGGGACCTCGATCTCGTCGGCAAACGCAACCACATCCTGCACGCGGCCATCGACGCACTTCCCGACCCGGGTCGACAACTGTTGTCCATGCTCGCCCTGCTGTCCGAAGCCACCGACTACGACACCATCAACGCGCTCAACCCCCACCTGCCGGTTAAACCCGACGCCGTCCCCACGCCGTCGAAGCCCGAAGACGATTGGGACTGGGAGTACAGGTCGGCGGAGGACCGCGCCGCCGCGCGGGTGGCACACGCGGCGGCGATGGAGGAGTACCAGGCATACCTGCAAGCCCTGAGCACGTGGGAGCGAGCCCCGGAACGTCTCTCGGCCGCGCGACGACTCGCCGACACCGTGGTGGACCTGGAAAAACGCGGGCTGCTGCAGTTCGATCGGCGCACCCGCCGGTACGACCTGCACCCGGTGGTGCGCTCCGTCGCCGCCGGCAGGCTCCCCACCCACGACCGTGACCACCTTGGCCAACGCGTCGTGGACTACTTCTCCGCCCGTCCCCACATCCNTTACGGGGAAGCCGAATCTCTTGACGATCTACAGAATGGCCTGACCGTCGTCCGTACCCTCCTGCGAATGGGCCGGATCTCCGAAGCCTACGACGCATACCTGGGCGACCTGACACACGCCCTCGCCTTCAATCTGGAGGCGTACACTGAGATACTATCTTTAGTACGCCCCTTCTTTGTCCATGGCTGGAACACTCCGTCCCCCGATCTGGACGCGACGGCCCAGAGTTTTCTGGTCTCCAACGCGGGCTACGCGCTCAGTATCCTCGGAGAGTACCGCCAGGCGTTCGCCGCTGGCAGAGTCGGTTTGGATATCAACCTTGACCGGCAGAACTGGAATANCTTGCGTAATGCGATAAGCAACTGTGGAATGGGTATTTATGGCCAGAACCGCCTCGCGGCTGGCGAGCGCCTTTTTTCTCTCGCTCTCGAGCTGGCTGAATGTCTCGACGGTGAGGATTTGTTCCTCGGGCGACTAAGCCTTTACAATATATATGTAGATTCCGGACGTATGGATGATGCCGAGCGCATGTGGGAGGCTCTCGACCCGATGGGTCGCGACTGGGCCCGGTCGAGGTACAGACCCGGGAGCGCCGAGCTACTGCGTGCCCACTTCCTGTTCGAGCAGGGCACTCTCACGGAGGACGACCTGGGGCAGGCCGAGCAGATTGCGACGGCCGGCCGCAGCCGTGAGAATGTCCGCGAGCTGTACCGGCTGCGTGGGTGGTGGCTGGCGGACCGCGGCCAGTGGGCGGCCGCAGCAGACAGTCTCAGCGAAGCCGTGCGCATGGCCCGCGAAGCCGGCATCCCCGAAGCCCACGCTGAAACCCTGCTCGCCCTGGCCCGTCTCCACCTCGGCCAGCTCACGAACCCCCGCGCCGACGCCGAACGCCTGGCCGCGCTCCGCCGGCCCGCGCACCTCCACCTCGCGCGTCTGTGGCACGCCATCGGCGACACCGGCCAGGCGACCAGGCACGCCCTCGCCGCCTACCGGTATGCCTGGGCAGACGGCGAACCCCACGTCCACCGCCACGAACTGAACCGCGCGACGGAGCTGCTGCACACCCTGGGCGCCGAGATCCCCCGCCTGTCCCCCTACGACCCCGCGGCCGACCCGCCGCCCGACTGGGAACTACGCGCCGCGGCAGCCATCCGCGATCTACGCCGTCAGGACGACAGTCAGGGCTGACGAGGTCCGACCGCTCCCCGGGTGGCCATCGGTCGGTCCGTTCACAGTGACGGTGAATGACCGGGCTTTCGCGTCTGGTGTCGCGGTGCGTCGACTAGGTGGCCTGTGCGGAGGCCGCGGGATGTCGGCGGCCGGGGGGCGGGACCGAGTCGGTACGGTTTGAGGCCGGACCGTCTGGCCCGATCGGGCCACCCCGCGGCCGACATGGAGAGGACTCGCGGATGAAGGTGCTCGTGACGGGCACGGAGGGGTACCTGGGGTGCCTGCTCGCGCCCGAGCTGATGCGCGATGGCCACGAGGTCATCGGCGTGGACACCGGTTACTACAAGTACGGCTGGCTGTACCGCGGGACGGACCGGACCCCGCTGACCCTCGACAAGGACCTGCGCCACCTCACCGTCGCAGACCTCGCGGGCGTCGACGCCGTGGTGCACATGGCCGAGCTGTCCAACGACCCGCTCGGCGCGCTCGCGCCGGACGTCACGTACAAGGTCAACCACCTCGGCTCGGTGCGGCTGGCGAACCTCGCCAAGCAGGCCGGCGTCGAACGGTTCGTCTACATGTCCTCGTGCAGCGTCTACGGCGTGGCGACCGGCGAGGACGTCACGGAGACCTCGCCGGTCAACCCGCAGACCCCGTACGCCGAGTGCAAGGTCTACGTGGAGCGCGACGTCGCCCCGCTGGCCGACGACTCCTTCTCGCCGACCTTCCTGCGCAACGCCACCGCCTACGGCGCCTCGCCGCGGCAGCGGTTCGACATCGTGCTGAACAACCTCGCCGGCGTCGCCTGGACGACCGGCGAGATCGCGATGACCTCGGACGGCACCCCCTGGCGTCCGCTGGTCCACGGCCTCGACATCGCGAAGGCGATCGGCCTCGCGCTGACCGCGCCGCGCGACGTCGTCCACAACCAGATCTTCAACGTGGGTGACAGCGAGCAGAACTACCAGGTCAAGGAGATCGCCGACGCGGTCGCCAGCGTCTTCACCGGGTGCAAGCTGAGCTTCGGCGACAACGGCGGTGACAACCGCAGCTACCGGGTGTCCTTCGACAAGATCGCGAGCACCCTGCCCGGATTCTCCTGCGACTGGAACGCGCTGCGCGGCGCCCAGCAGCTCCACGAGGTCTTCAGCCGTATCCAGCTCGACCCGGAGACCTTCACCGGCCGCGGGCACACCCGACTCAAGCAGCTCCAGTACCTGATCGGCACCGGCCAGCTCGACGCCGACCTGTTCTGGGCGCATCCGTGATCGTCACCCCGACGGCGATCGCCGGGGTGACGATCGTCGACGTCGAGGCGTTCACCGACGCCCGGGGCCTGTTCGCTCGGACGTTCTGTGCCGAGGAGTTCGCCGCCGCGGGGCTCGCCGTCGAGGTCGCCCAGTGCAGCGTGGCCTACAACGCCACGGCCGGCACGATCCGCGGGATGCACTGGGCTGGCGAACCCGTGCGCGAGACCAAGTTGGTCCGCTGCACCCGCGGCGCGCTGCTCGACGTCGTGGTCGACCCCCGGCCGGACTCGCCGACGTACCTGCGCCACGTCGCGGTCGAGCTGTCCGCCGACAACCACCGGGCGTTGTTCATCGACGCGGGGCTCGCGCACGGCTACCAGACGCTGGCCGACGCCACCGAGGCGACGTACCAGATGAACGTTCCCTTCACCCCGGGACACGATCGCGGGCTGCGCTTCGACGACCCGCGCCTGGGCATCGCCTGGCCGCTGCCGGTGTCGGTGATCTCCGACAAGGACCGGGCCTGGCCGCTGCTCACGGGCGTCCCGGCCTGAATCCGTTGTCGTTGCCGCCACCCCCCGTTGTCCGATCGCTTTCGGTGCCTGCGAAACTCAACGCCGGCGGGAACGTGGGTGGTGCCCTCGCGACCCGGAGGGCAACACGGCCCCTGACCCTGGTGCCGTGACGATCAGATTGCTTCGGACTGTCACATCCCCGCGGCGGATGTGCGGTCACCACACCGCTCGGCTCGCTGGGCCGAGCGGCACACCCGCGTCCGGCCCGCCGGGCCGTGTAGCCGGCACCGACGCGGGCAGATCGATGCCGACATCTCACCAAGGGGAGCGCATGTCATCCGGAAACCCGGCCCAGGGCGGTAGCGGAACCGTCGCGGCCGACGCGAACCAGTCGCCGGCCACCTCCGGCGGCATCGCCACGCCGGTCACCGCGTGCCGGTCCTGCGGCGGGGCCGCCCCGCGGCTGTTCCTCTCCCTGGGGTCGACGCCCATCGCGAACCGCCTGGTGCGCGCCGACGCCCTCGACGCCACCGACCCGTCGTTCCCGCTCGAGGTCGGCTTCTGCGAGTCCTGCGCGCTGGTCCAGCTCACCCACGAGCTGCCCGCGTCGGAGATCTTCGACGAGGACTACCCGTACTTCTCGTCGTTTTCGGACATGCTCGTCCGGCACGCCGAGAAGCATGTCATCGACCTGATCGCCAGCCGCAACCTCGGCCCGGACAGCCTGGTCGTCGAGGTCGCCAGCAACGACGGCTACCTGCTCAAGGCGTTCGTCGAGCGGGGCATCCCGGTGCTCGGCATCGAGCCGACGCCGGGTCCGGCCGCCGCCGCCCGCGAGGCCGGCGTGCCGACCCGCGAGGAGTTCTTCGGCGCGGACCTGGCCCGCCAGCTTGTCGCGGAGGGCCTGCGGGCCGACGTGATCATCGCGAACAACGTGATGGCCCACGTCCCCGACCTCAACAGCTTCGTCGAGGGCTTCTCGATCCTGCTCGCCGACGGCGGGCTCGTCGACGTCGAGAACCCCGGCGTGGGCGCCCTGCTGGCCCACACCGAGTTCGACACGGTCTACCACGAGCACTTCTGCTACTTCTCCACCATCGCGGTGGACGCCCTCATGCGCCGCCACGGTCTGGCGCTCGTCGGCGTCCAGGAGTTTCCCGAGCTGCACGGCGGGACGCTGCGCTGGAGCATGCAGCACGCCGTGGCCGCCGAGCCGGCCGAGTCGGTCGCGGCCGTGCTCGGCGCCGAGCGGGCCGCGGGCCTCGACTCGTTCGCGCGGTACGCCACCTTCGGTGACGACGTACGCGCCGTGCAGGAGGAGCTGGTCGCCCTGCTGCAGTCGCTGCGAGCCGAGGGGAAGACGGTCGCCGCCTACGGCGCCGCGGCCAAGGGTGCGACGCTGCTGAACTCCAGCGGCATCACCACGGACCTCATCGACTTCGTGGTCGACCGCAACGTCCACAAGCAGGGCAAGTACATCCCCGGGGCGCGGCTGCCGATCCTCGACCCCGCCGTCCTGCTGGAGCGCCAGCCCGACTACCTGCTGCTGCTGGCCTGGAACGTGAAGAAGGAGATCATCGCCCAGCAGGAGGAGTACGCCGCGCGCGGCGGTTCCTTCATCGTGCCGGTACCCCGGCCGGTCGTGCTGTAGGCGGGTCCTGCATCGTGGAATGGGGTCGTCGTCATCTCCGCCCGCGGCCATCCGGGTCGCGGGCGCCGGGCCGGCGTCGTCGGTCGGGAGAGCGAGCATGACGGACATCGATCTGGATCTGCGGGCCTCGGGCTGGCCCGAGGATCCGCCGCCCGAGGACCCGCACTCCGTCGAGCAGACCCCCCACGCCCCCCGGCCGGGCGCGCCGGCGCCGGACGGATCTCCGGTGGCCGGCGGCCAGAGCAGCCCCGCGCGCGCCTACGATTCGGCGTTCATCGGCTTCGAGGTGTCCTCGGTGATCCCGCCGGAGACCTGGGCCGCGCCTGCGCCTCTCCCGGCGTCTCCGGCTCTCCCGGCGTCTCCGGCTCTCCCGGCGTCTCCGGTTCACCCTGCGCCTCCGGTTCACCGACAACCCGGCCCCGGCGCCGGACCGTGGGGTCAGCCCCCGGGGCACCCCGGTACGTCCGAGCCGGCGCCCGGCGTACCGGCCTGGCCGGGCCAGCAGCCCGCGCCGCCGCGTCCCCAGTCCACCGGGTCCGGAACGCGGCCTCCGCCGCCTGGTCAGGGGCAACAGCCTGGTGGGGGGCAACCGCTGAGCGGTCCGCCCGACCCCCGTCGAACCCCGACCGCACCCCCGGCCCCGACGTCCGGCGCCGGGCCTCCGGACCGGGCTGCGACACCGCCGCCCGCCGCCCATCGGACGCCGCCCGCCGGCCACCCGACGGCTGGGCCCCCTGCCACGGATCACCGGCCACCGATGTCGCCGGGTGGCTACCCCGCCGGATCGGGCACCTCCCCTGGTCGCCCGTCGCCGCCGGATGGGTCCCGGCGGGGGCGGATTCCCACGGCGGGCCGCGTCCCGACGTCACCGCCGGCCGGCTACCCGGCGGGTCAGGCGCCGATCGTGGGACGCGTTCCCACCGGACCATCGCCGACAGCCCGCGGCCCGGTGGGCCAGGCCCCCGCAGGTCCGACGCCGGCGGGCCAGACGCCAGCAGGCCACGCCGCGGGAAGCCAGGCCAGATCGGACTACGTCAGGCCGGGCCAGCTTCCGCCGGGCCAGACTCCGCAGGGACAGGTCCCGGGAGGCCGGAACCCGACCTCGCCCGGCAGGACCGGGTTCTCGCAGCCCGGCTGGACCGTATCGTCCCGGCCGGGCGTGGGGGCTGCACGTCCGGGTCCGGCCGCCACACCACCCGAACGGCCCCCCGCCGTGCTGCCGGGGCTCACCCCGGCGCTCCCCGAGGGTCCCCCCGGGGGGCAGATGCCCTCGCCGATCACCGTGGAACCCGGGGTGCGATCCGTCCCGCCGGCCTCCGCTGGGCCGTCAGGGCCCCGCACCCCCTCGGGTCCGCGTGGGCCGAGGGAAGGCCGTGCGCCGTCGGGTCCTGGCGTGCCCTCGGGTCCTGGCGTGCCGTCGGGTCCTGGTGTGCCNTCGGGTCCTGGTGTGCCGCTGGGTCCGGACATGCGAGATGGTTCGCGGCCTGCGCCGGGAACGCGGACGTCGGCGGAGTCCGCCGGTCTGGGTTGGATCGCGGTCAGCACGGCGCCGCGGGCTTCCATCCGATCCGTCGAGGCCGGCGGTCCCGAGGTGGGCGGCAGCCTGCCCGGGTTCGGATCTACCTATCCGGCCCCCGGCCCAGACCCGGGCCCAGGCCCCGGCCCCGGCGGAGCCGCAGCCGCAGGCCCACGTCCCGCCGCAGGTCCAGGGGTGAGGTCGCAGCCGGGGCCAGGCGAGGCCGGGGGCGGTGCGGGTGCGGGGCCGAGTTCGCCGGAGACCTCGGCGCTGCCGGGGCTGCGCCGGTTGCCGGGCGGTAGCCCGCTGCCCCACACGATCACCTCGACGATCGACCTGAGCGCCCTGCAGCACCGCCTCCGCGTCGAACAGACCGAGATCATCGCCCGGGTCGAGGATCCCGCGCCCCGCTCGCACCGGCGCCGCCGCCGAGCCGCCCCCGCGGACGTGGAGTCCACCCAGGTGGTCTCGCGCGGGTCATTGCCCGGCCAGCCGCGTCCCGGCGGCCGGTCCGATCCGTCGGGCAGCGGCGCGGCCTACGAGGGCCTCGCCGACGCTCTGGACACCGGGCTCATCGATCGGCGTGGCGGCCGGGCGGGCGGTACGGCGCGGCGCCGGGCCGACGTCGGCGGGGTGGTCGACGACCGTGGCCGCCGTGCCGACCATGGCCGCCGTGCCGACCGGACCCGCCGCGTCGACGGCGATCCTGGCGAGGTTGACGATCCCGAGCGGGGGGCCGGCCCCGGCGGGGGCGGCCCCAGCACTCGCTCGAAGGCGATCTGGACCCTCGCCGACCAGGCCATCTCCAGCGCGACGAACGCCGCGATCTCGTTTCTCATCGCGCGCCAGGTCAGCGATGTCGAGTATGGCGCGTTCGGGATCGCCTACACGCTGTTCGCCATTGTGATCGGGTTGTCTCGTGGCGCGACCTGCATGCCGCTGAGCATGCACTACTCGGGCGCGACGCCGTCGTCGTTCCGGTCGGCCGCCTCGGCCACGACCGGCTCGTCGTTCGTCTTCGGGATCGGGATCGGGGTCGGGTTCGTCGGCGTCGGCCTTGCCGTCGGCGGGCCGGTCGGATCGTCGCTGATGGCGATGGGCTTCGTGCTGCCCGGCCTGCTCCTGCAGGACGCCTGGCGGTACGTCTTCTTCGCCATGGGGCGGCCGTTCGGCGCGTTCCTCAACGACCTCGTGTGGGCCGTCGTCCAGCTGCTCGGGATCTGGCTGCTCGTCCACCGTGGGGTGACCGAGTCGTCCCCGCTGCTGCTGGCCTGGGGAGCCTCGGCCCTGGTCGCCGCCCTCATCGGCATCGTCCAGGCCGGCTTCTGGCCGTCGCCCGGGGCGACCAGGCGGTGGCTGGCGGAGAACAGGACGGACTCGACGTACCTGGCGGCGGAGTTCATCACGGTCCAAGGCNCCCTGCAGACGTCGATGCTGGCGATCGGGGCGGTCGGGTCGCTGTCGACGATCGGTGCCCTGCAGGGCGCGCGGACGCTGCTCGGTCCGACCACCGTGGTCGGGGTCGGGGTGGTCAGCTTCGCGCTACCCGAGTTCTCCAAGCGGACCTCGATGAACGTGCACGCCCGTGAGCGGGCGGCGTACGCGCTGTCCGGGCTGGTCCTCGCGATCGGCGCGGCCTGGAGCCTGATCTTCTACTTCCTGCCGGAGCGCTATGGCCAGGCTCTGCTGGGCGACACCTGGGAGGGGACGAAGGGCATCCTGGGCCTGTCGATCCTGCACTATCTCGCGGCGGCGGTCCCGGTGGGACCGGCCTGCATGGTCTACGCGCTCGGTAAGACCAAGATCACTTTTAGGCTGAACGCGGNCTTCGCCCCGATGCTGCTCGGATTTCCCATCCTCGGGGCGGTTCTCGGCGAGGCCCGCGGCGCGGTGATCGGATTCAACATTGCTTTTTGGGCTATTGCTCCGGTGTGGTTCGTTCTGCTCCGTCGGCTCGGGCGCGAACACGACGCCGAGCAGGCGGCGCTGCGCGCGGCGCAGGGCGAGCCGGGAACCGCCGTCGATCCGGTGCGTCCGCGCGCCGGCAAATCCGGCAGTGGTGGTGGCGCTCGTGGGCGCGGGTCGCGGCGGCCCCGGCCGGGGGAGGGGAGAGGCGGCCGCGCGGGATGGTCGGACCGGGGGGCGAGGCCGCCCGAGCCGGTGTCGGCCGGGGCGCCGCGCGGCGGCGCCGGTCCCGGCACCGCGGGTGGTTGGTCGCCGGAACGGGGACGATCACGCCAGGACCAACGTTCGTCCGGGGGGCGGCGGCCGGCCGGCGGTCGCCCGGTCGCCGGTGCGTTCGACGAGGTGGAAATGACCGGCGGGTGGGAGTTGCCCGAAGGTTCGGCGCGGCGTGATAGGTCCAGTGCAAAACGACGGGATGGAAATAACTCGACAAAAGTTCGGAAATCTGACGTCCCGGAAGAGTTACGACGGGAACTTCCGCGACCGCGGCCGGTCCGCACGGATCGTGACCGTCCCTCGCCGCGGGGGAAGTCGGGTGAATCCGAGCGCGGTATCGGGTCGGTGGATGATGTGGACGGTAGGGGTCTCGCCCGGGGAGGTCAGCGCGACGGTCATCGTCGCGGAACCGGCCCGCGGCGTGGCAGGGGCGACACCTGAGCGCCATCACGGCGTCAGTCATAGCTATGACCGTTTACTATCCGCTATCGGCTATGCTCACAAATCGGTTCGTCAGATCTAGACCGTGGTCCGGCAATCGGGCCGGATGCTCCTGTGGGGGGCCACTTTGAGTCCGCTTCACGTCCTGCTGGAGGTGTCGGTGCGTCAGCTCGCCGGCTCTCCGATCCGCGTGCGGGCCCGGTCCGCCCGTCCTGAGTCCGAGGCGGGCACGTCATGAGCCGCAACGCACAGGCGGGTGGCGAGACCAGCCGGGCCCCGTCCGCTCCCTCGTTGTTCCGCATCATCCAGCCGCGGCTGCTGATCATCGTGATCGTGGTTGTGATCTTCGCGGCGCTGGCGGCCATCTACTCCAAGGCGCAGTCGGCCACCTACGCGTCGAGCGCGCGGGTCTTCCTCTCCACCGACTCGGGCACCCTGGGGGCGAGCTCGGTCGACGCGACCCGCTTCGTCCAGACCCAGGCGCAGTTCGCCCAGTCCTCGGCAGCGGTGGCGGTGATCGCGAAGGACCTCAAACTGTCCGAGTCGGACGTGTCGAGCCGGCTGAGCACGTCCCCGTCGGACGCGGGCTACTTCTTCGTCATCAAGGGCAAGGGGCCGTCGCAGGAGGCGGCGAACTCCCTGGTCAAGTCCGCCGAGACGGCCTACAGCACGCTGCTGACGAATTATGGCCCCAACAGCCAGGAGTCGGTGACCGCGCTGAAAAATCTGCGCGACCGGCTCGTCACTGAGGGGCAGGGTTCGGCTGCGGGGACAGCCAATGACGTCGGTGTGCGCACCGCGCAGATCCAGGACCTCAACACCAAGATCGCTGCGGCGGAGACTGCGGCGGTGCTGGGTAGCTCCGCGGTGAAGCTGGCAGAGCCGCCGGTCGCCGACGGTCAGGGCGGTCCCAACCTGCTGCGCAACGTCCTCGTCGCGGTGATCGTGGGCCTGCTCGGCTCCATCGCCGCTATCTGGATCATGTACCAGCGGCGGCCGACGATCCTCGACCCGCACAACCCGTCGGACACCCTCGGCGTGCCGCTGATCGCCGCGCTGGAGCCGGGGCGCACGACCGCGAGCGCGGCCGAGACGCTCGTCTCGGCAATGTCGGCGGTGATGTCGCCGACGAGCAAGGTGGTGGCGTTCACCCCGGCGTCGCGCGGGGACCTCGCCGCCGACCTCGTCTCCTCCGTCGCCGCGGCCTGGTCGGACGACCAGGGCGTCGTGCTGATCCTCGACACCTCCCCGTCGTCGGAGGTGCGGGCGTCGCTGGAGGGGCTGCCGCGGGCGACCTCCGGGGAGCTGCCCCGCTGGGCGCACGAGCCCACCTGCCTCGCCCGCTCGTCCGGCACCGGCCGCGGGCACATCCTGTACAACCGCGTCTCGCCGGCCCGGGCGGCGCGCCCCGGCGGCCTCGCGCCGATCCTCGCCGACCGCGCGCCCGTCGTCGACCTGGTCATCCTGGTCACCTCGGCGCTGGCCGAGCTGCCGATGACCGCGGCGTCGGCGATCCAGGCCGACGCGGTCGTGGTCATCACGTCCACCGAGACGCACCTCAAGGAGCTGGAGCAGGTGCCGCGGGACTGGCCGGCGCTCGCCGAGCGCGTCGTGGGCGTCGTCCACGACGGCCGGACCGGCATCCGCCGGGCGACCGGCAACGCCGCCCCGGAGCGTCGCTCCTCGGTCGNCACGATCACGTCGAACTCCCCGGTGGGCGGCGAAGGTCCGCCGAGCAAGCGCGGCGGCATGGATCCGGAGGCCACCGACCGCTACGCCCGTCCCGCCCGGTAACAACCCGGCCCTCGCCCCGCCCTTGCCGGCCGGGCCGCCCACGGCGGCCGGCAGACAGCCAGAGCGACAGACGGCCCCGCTCCTCGCGCCCTGCGCGTCGAGCGGGGCCGTCGCCGTTCTGCGAGGGCCGAGCCGTTCCGCGGCCGCGGCCCGGCCCGGCTCTACGCGCGCACGAGTGCGAGGACGAAGCCGTCCCAGCCCTTGCTGCCCACCGTCTGCAGCGCGGTCGCCGTCAGCCGCGGCTCCGCCCCCACCAGGTCCAGCACGGCCCTGGTCCCCTGGACGTCGGGGTCCGCGCTGTCGGGGTCGACGACCGCCCCGCGGCGCACCACATTGTCGATCACGATCGCGCTGCCGGGGCGGGTCAGGCGCAGCGCGGCGGCGAGGTAGCGCGCGTTGTTCTGCTTGTCCGCGTCGATGAACACGAGGTCGAACGGCTCGGGTTGGGCCGCGATCAGCGCGTCGAGCGAGTCGACGGCGGGACCGAGCACGACCTGCGCGACGGCGCCGAGGCCGGNGCGCTCCAGGTTGCCCCGGGCCACCTCGGCGTGATGGGGATCGACCTCCAGGGTGACCACCCGGCCGGTCGGTCCGACGGCCCGCCCGAGCCAGATCGTCGAGTATCCGCCGAGGGTGCCCACCTCCAGCACCCGTCGGCCGGAGACCAGGCGGACGAGCAGGGCGAGGAAGGCGCCCTGGTTCGGCGCGACCTCGATCGGCGGCAGCCCGGCCGCGTGGCTCGCGGCCCGCGCCTGCCGCAGCGTGTCGTCATCGTCGACGAGGGTGTCGACGAGATAGTCGTCGACGGCTCGCCAGTTCTGCACCAGGTCGTCCACCGGTGGGCACCTCCATGGTCGCCAGCGTGGGCGCCGGGCGCCCGGCCGGGGCCCGGCGAGGCGGTCTCAGATGCCCGCGAAGGACCTGCGCTGCGCAGGGGGCGAGGGGCTCGGCGGCGCTGGCCCGGGATCGTCCGCCAGCCGGAGCGACTCCTCCGGCGCGACCGTGAACCAGCCGACGAGCAGCAGGCCCAGGCCGGTGACGACCGGGGCCAGCAGGCCGCCGGACAGCACAGTGTAGAAGATCAACACCGACCCGGAGAGCACGAACGACTGCGAGCCACGCACGAACATCGCCACGATGAAGCTGAGGAACGTCACCGTGCCGAGAACCCCGTACTCGAGGACGAGCTTCGGCACGAGCGCGTAGTTCAGCGGCAGACCGGTGCGGCGGAAGAACTCGCCGGCGTCGCGGTCGGNGAAGCCCGCGCCGGAGCCGAACACGACCGTCGCCGGATCGCTGCCGAGCGCGTCCCAGGTGCGCTGGTAGGGCTGGACGAAGCGCAGGCTGCCGCTGGAGGTCGACGAGGACGTCTCCGTCGCCCGGGCCGCGAAGATGCTCGACGCCGGGGTGAAGCTGATGACCAGGGCGATGAGGCCCACGCCGACCAGGGCGGTGAACGCGAACTTGGCGCCCTTGTGGACGGCCAGCAGCACACCCGCGAAGGCCAGCAGCAGCAGGCCGGTGCCGGAAACGGTGCTGAGAATCGCCAGCACGAACATGAACAGCCGCCACCAGCCGCCGTTGCGCAGGACGCAGACCACGATGCCGAAGCCCAGGAACTGCGAGCAGAACGACGCCTCCAGACAGACGAAGGCGTTCGACTTGTACAGCGACGATCCGTACTGGACCGGGTAGGAAGTGTTGAAGCCGTGCATCAGGAAGTTCGACGGCACGACGTCCTTGACCACGTCGGTGTACGGAACGCCGACAAGCTGAATCGCGAACTGGAACAGGGCCAGCCCGGCCAGCACCGTGATCATGATGAGGAAGCGGTCGAGCAGCCGGGGCAGCAGCGCCCGGGCGTCGGCGGGACGCAGGCCGAAGACGAACGGGACATACGTCGCCAGCAGCAGCAACAGCGACGTCAGGGACGTGCTGTCCTTCTGCCGCAGGAAGGAGACGAGCGCCGACAGCGAGCACGCCGTCATCGCCACCAGGTAGCCGGTCATCCGGCCCGAGTTCCGGCTCAGGCCGCCACGCCGGACCATGATCGCCGCGCACACGTAGGTGATCGGCAGGATCACCTGGACCTGTGAGCCGCCGACGGGAATGGCGATCCGCTGGAAGAAGATCTCGAAGAACAGCAGAATGGTGAGCAGCCGCAGCGTCGCGTCGTTGGCCGTCCGGCCGCTGCCCGCCTCCTGGGTCGGGATCACCCACGACCGCGGAATCCTGGTCGTGAGGGTGGTGGTTACCACTGGTTTCCCGTCCCCCGTTCTCGGTCGGCGGGCGCGCCGCGGCCGGGTGGGCGGCGGCGAACGCTGCGGACGACAGCCGGGTGACCCCGCATGGCGGCCCGGTGGGCCGTGCGTGGACGGCACCGTCGGCAAGTCTAACCGGCGCCGATCGGACGCCTCCCACCGTGGTCTTCGGTCAATTCCCGGGGCGTACGGTCGCCCGTCCGTCACCGCCCGCAGTCGTCCTCGTGGTGTCTTCCGGGAACCTGGCGCCGTCGGGTGAATAATGGCCCGGGCCGCCCGGACGGCTGCGGTCGGAGAAGTTCTCCGGCCTGGGAACTCCCTGGGTGAAGGCCCGCGTTCCTCGTATCAGGGCGGNGTTATCGGCCGCGGCCGAAGCCTGTTCTCGTACCTGTGCGGCGGGGTCGGTCGTTCATTGCTGTCGTGATGACGTCCGGTCGTTCCGGCGCCTGGCGACGATCTGTCCTCAGCGTGGAGGTGTAACGTGCGCTATTCCGGCATCGTGCCGGGAGGGCGTCCGCCCCCGTCCGACCGGTTCGGTCCGCAGCGGGGCGGCACCTCGCCGACCCGCGCCGTCTCGATCAAGGGGGGTGGCGGGCCCGGCTGGCCCGGTGCCGACACCGGCACCATGCCGCTGCCGGGCATCCGGACCTCGGGGTCCGTGGACTCTGGCGCGTCCACGGACCCCGAGCTGTCCGGCTTGACACTCTGGCCCGACCAGCCCGACCAGCCCGACGACGCGTCCGGCGGGGTCGGTCCGTCCGGTGGGGTCGGNGGCTCGGGCGGGTCTGGCGGAGCCGGCGGCTCGGGCGGATCGCGGTGGCGTCTGCCGCCGTCACGCCGCGGACGGGCGTTGGCCGTCACCGGCCTCGCGGCGATCCTCGTGGCCGTGCTCGGTGCCGTCGGGCTGGTCGTGCTCGGCGGCGGTGGCGATGGTGGCGGCGGCGGTGAGGTTTCGAGGCCGCCCGCCCCGCCGGCGGGCGGCGTCGCCTGGCCCTCGGGCGCCAACGCCAACCCGCCCCACGACCTGGCCGCGTGGGAACGCTGGCTCGGCCGCCGGACCGACGTCGCCGTCGTATTCACCGTCCGTGACAACTGGCGGAAGATTGTCGCCGACGACTGGCCGCTGTCGGGGCTCCGCCCGGACGCCTACGCCGGGAAGGTGTCCATCGCTCAACCGCTGTTCCCGAAGGACGGCAACGAGGCCGCCTGTGCCCGCGGCGACTACGACGCCAACTGGGCGACGTTCGGGCGGACGCTGGTACGCAACGGCCGACCGGACGCCTACGTCCGGCTCGGCTGGGAGTTCAACGGCGACTGGTTCTGGTGGTACCCGCGCGACACCGCCACCTGGCGGACCTGCTTCCAGCGGGCGGTGACCGCGATCCGCTCGACCTCGCCCGGCGTCCGCATCGACTGGAACATCTCGGCCCACCGGGACTNGATGCCGGGCGGCGACAATGTCTGGGCCGCCTATCCCGGTGACGCGTTCGTCGACGTCGTCAGCATCGACGCCTACGATTCCTACCCGCCGTCCTTCACCCGCGCGACCTTCGACGCCCAGTGCAACCTGGACTCGGGCGCCTGCACGGTCGCCCGGTTCGCGCGCGAGCATGGCAAGCAGTTCGCCGTGCCGGAATGGGGTGTCGTCCGCTCGGCGGGCGGCGGCGCGGACAACCCGTTCTATGTCCAGAAGATGTACGAGCTGTTCCAGGCGAACCGGGCGAACCTCGCCTACGAGGCGTACTTCACCGCGACCGATGCGGGCAACGTCCAGTCCTCGCTGGTCGACCCCCCGAGCAACCCCCGCGCCGCCCAGCGCTACCGAGCCCTCTTCGGCGCGCCGCCGCCACCGACCACACCACCCCGCTGAGGGCCTCCATGGTTCTTCCACCGGGGTCGGCGTCCGATTTATCCCTGTGGAAGAGACAGCGGGAGCCGCTCCCCCGCACACCACCTTCTGGTGGGGCGGGGGGCGGCGCTGCGGCGGCGGGTCAGTAGCTCTTCTTCGCGGGGCGCAGGTGCAGCTCGGTGATCTCGGCGGTGGGTGGGAGCCGAATGAGGTAGTCGACGAGGTCGGCGACGTCGTCGGCCTGGATGAGCAGCGCCGGCGCGTACTCTCGGCCCTCTCGGGCGTAGATCGTCTCCTGGCGTGGGGTGGCCGTGCGGCCGAGGTGGATCGTGGCGACCCGGATCCCGTCGGCGTTGATCTCCTGGCGCAGACTGTCGGCGAAGCCGCGCATGGCGTGCTGGGTCGCGGCGAACTGGCCCGCTCCCGCGCCCGCGCGAATGCCCTGCGTGGAGTTGATGAAGACGATGTCGGCGCCGCCGTCGGCCCCCGCGACCCGCAGCGCGGGCAGCAGCCGCTGGGTCAGCGCGTAGGGCGCCCGGACGTTCGCGAGGTACTGCGCGTCCAGGTCGGCCAGCGAGGCCGCGTCCACCCGGGCACTGGCGTAGGCCCCGGCGCTGTGCACCAGGTGGTCGACCCGGCCATGGCGGACGGTGACCTCGGCGACGAAGTCGGTGACGGCCGCGTCGTCGGTCAGGTCGAGCCGGACCGGCAGCAGCGTGCCCGGCCCGGTCGCCTCCTTGCCGAGGCCGTCGAGCCGGGCCTGGTCGCGGCCGAGGGCGAGCACGGTGGCGCCGTCGGCGGCCAGGCGCAACGCGGTGGCGCGGCCGATGCCGCTGGACGCGCCCGTCACGACGGCGACGTGCCCGGCGAGCGGAACCGCGTCCGCCGCCGGGCCGCCCGCGGATCCGGCCGTCACGCGCTCGACGCCTGGGAGAACACCAGCACGGCGTCCTCCCGCGGGGGCGCGGTGTCGTAGCTGAGGCAGATGTCCTCGGGGATGCGGGTGAGGTCCGTGCCGCGCAGGTAGTCCCGCATCGTGGTGCCGGTGCACTCGGAGTCGACGTTCGGCGCCCCGACGTGGTTGATGACGTCGTCGAAGTGCACCGTGCGGAAGTCCATGCTGAACCGGGTGNGCCCGGAGTTGTTCGGCACCGACGAGTGCAACTGCGCCGCGGAGAAGATCAGCATGCCGCCGGACGGCGCGACCACCCGGGTCTGCGGGAAGATCTCCACCTCCTCCTCCGGCTTGGGCTGCTTGCGGGTGTCGGACTTGATGTGCTTCGCCGCGTCCGCCCGGCTCTTGGCGTTCCACTCGTAGTAGTCGTAGTCGCGGGAACCGTTCTTCACGCCCTGGCTGAAGTAGCGCGGGTGGAAGGCCAGGCCGTTCTCCGGGACGATGTCGAAGATCGGCATCCACCAGTTGAGCTGGCAGAACGGCGCCGAGTACCAGGTGTCGCGGTGCGGGTGGAAGGCGTAGGCGATGCCGGAGGTCAGGTAGTCGTCCGACGTCGAGGTCCGCAGCCGCGGCACGTCGAAGTAGGTCTTCGACGGGTCGGCGCCATGCTCGGCGAGGATCGCCGGCAGCAGCTCCTTGCAGGTCGGATGGTGGATGAACCGTGGCTTGAGCTCCGCGAGCAGGGCGGCGTACTCCTCGACGGGCATGTGGTACTGCGCCGTCTCCGGGTCGAGGCTGCCGAACGCCTCCCGGATCAGTGCGCGGCTGAACTCGACGAACTCGCGGGTCGCCGGCCTGGGTGCATAGACGAACAGGTCGCCCTGGTAAAGCTTGGCCCGTCGCTCGTCATCGGACAGCGTGGACTCGACCAGTACCGAACTCATCGGATTCCCCCTCGGAACGGACGTGGGTGAGCAGCAGCCGGGCCATGGCGAGTTCGTCCGGCGTCGTGACATGGATGTTGGCGGGTTCGCCTGGTACGACGACAACCAGGCCGCCGGCCTCGGCGACCATCGCCGAGTCCTCCACCGCCTCGTGGGCGCCTGCATGCACGGAGCGCAGCAGGTCCGCCCGGAACGCGTGCGGCGTCTGCACCAGCCGATGGGTCTCCCGCGGCAGGGATGCCCCCGCGACCAGCCTGGGGGAGGGACCGAGCCCGCCCGCCGCCGGCCGGATCTCGTCGGCGCTCCGGATCTCGTCGGCGACCCGGATCTCGTCGGCGACCCGGATCTCTTTGACGACTTCGGTGAGTGGCAGGCCGGGCACGGCGGCGTCGGCCCCGGCCCGGACCTCGTCGACGACGCGCTGGTAGAGGGCGGGGGTGGCCAGCGGGTGAGCGGCATCGGTGATCACGATGACGCCGGCGTCCGCGGGAACGGCGGCGAGGCCGGCCCGGACCGACTCGGCCCGGGTGGTGCCGCCGGTCACCTGCCGGACGCCGGGCNGGGCCGACCAGCTTCCGGCCGTTCCCGCGGGCACGACCACGACGATGCCGTCGCTGGCCGCGCGGGCCGCCGCGACCGGGTGGGCGAGCAGCGGCTCGCCGCCGAGGTCGAAGAACTGCTTCGGCCCGCCGAAGCGGGTGCCGCCGCCGCCCGCGAGCACGATCGTCCAGACCGGCCCGGAGTTGCCGGCCCGCCCCGGCCGCCCGGACCGGCCTGAGCTGCCTGGGCCGCCTGGGCTACCTGGACTGCCGGCAAGATCAGCCACCGGTCGCTCCCCCGGGGCCGGCGCCCGTCTCGGCGAGCAGGTCGACGCCAGCCAGCGCGTCCGCGGCCTCGGCGACCGTGTCGAACGGCAGCCCCGCGCGCTCGGCGATGTCGAGCAGGCTGCGGGTGCCGTCGGCGAGGTTGAGCACCCACAGCAGGCCCATCTCGATGGCCTGGCGATTCATCGTCGCGCCGATGGCCCGGTACAGGCCGCGCCGGCCGAGCTGCGGCTCGCCGTACGGGGCGGTGTTGCGCCAGGTCCGGTCCCGCTCGCAGATCTCGATCGTGCGCCGCAGGATCGCGAACGAGTCGGCGAGCGACTCGGGCGTGACGAACTCAAGGTCGTCGGCCGAGGTGTGGTACTGCGGATACTCGCCGTGCTGACCCCGGCCGAACCGGCCGACGGGCAGGTCGAAGCCGGGCGAGCAGAACTGCCGCTCGTCGTAGCCGTAGGGGGAGAACTCGACGATCCGGTGCGGCCGCTCGGTCTCGGCCAGCGCCACCGCGGCGGCCCGGTCGACGGCGGCGTCACCCCGGCGACTGCGCTTGTAGGTCGGGTCGCTGCGGTCACCGAGGCCGGTCAGGACCAGCCCGTGCCGGATGCGGCCGACGGTGTCCCGGTTGCGGGCCAGCCAGGTGATCGAGCCGATCGTCCCCGGGATGAACAGCAGCCGGAACGTGTGCCGCCGCGGCCCGGCGGCCAGCGCCCGTGCCAGCAGGGTCGCCGTGGCGATGCCCGAGCAGTTGTCGTTGGCCATCGCCGGATGGCAGGTGTGCGTGGTGATCAGAAACTCGTCGGACGTCTCGCCCGGCAGCACGATCTCGCCGTAGGTCAGCGAGCCGTCGGTGAGCGTCGTGTCGATCTCGACCTCGTACTCGCCGGCGGGCAGCGCGCCGAGGTGCCGGTCGGTCAGGCAGAAGCCCCAGTTCTCGTTGTAGTACGACGTCCGGTAGGGGACCCAGTCCGGTCGGTCGGGCATCGAGAACAGGTGCGGGCGCAGCTCGTCGAGGGTCATCCGGGCGCGCACCGGCGTGNTGTAACCCAGCAGGTGCAGCGGGTTGTCGGCGGCGTCGACGACGGTCTTGCCGTCGGGGCCGATCAGCCGGGCCGAGCCGACGTTCCACTCCCGGGGGACGGTCCAGTCCAGCACCGGCGTGCCGCTGGGCACCTCGTGCACGGTGAGCGGCACGTCGGGGCCGAGCGCGCGCGCGACGGTGCGCAGCGTCGTGCGCACGCCCTCGCCGGTGATGCTGCGCATGGGCGGCAGCAGGTCGGCGACCAGATCGTGCAGCCAGCGGCCAGGATCGGCCGGGAGCGCGGTACCGTCGCGGTCGCCGGCGTGGCCGGTGGTCCCGGCCACGCTCGCGGATTCGGTCATCGTCGCGGATCCGTCCGGAATTCTCAGTCGGCCCAGACGCGCCACGGCGCGGACCCGGAGTCCCAGAGCTGGTTGAGCTCGGTCCAGTCCCGGAAGGTGTCCATGCCCATCCAGAACCCGTCGTGGTTGTGCAGGGTGAGCTGGCCGTCCCGGGCGAGCTGCTGCAGCGGGTGGCGCTCCAGCAGCAGCGCCGGGTCGTCGTCGAGGTACTTGTCGATGAACTCGCGTTCGAAGACGAAGTACCCGCCGCTCACCCAGCCGGTCTGCGGCGGCTTCTCGGCGAACAGCGTGACCGCGTTGCCATCGGTCTCCAGCTCGCCATAGCGGCTCGACGGCCGGACGCCGGTGACGGTGCCGAGGCGGCCGGATTCCACGTGGTCGGACAGCACGGCGCCGACGTCGATCGCGCCGACGCCGTCGCCGTAGGTGAGCATGAACCGCGGGCCGGTCAGGTACTGGGCGACTCGGCGCAGGCGGGCGCCGGTGCCGGTGAGCAGGCCGGTCTCCGCGAAGGTGACCTCCCACTTCTCGTCGCCCACCGCGTTGTGGAACTGGGGCGTGTGGTCGTCGGAGAGCGTGAGGGTGAAGTCGGCGACCTGCGCCCGGTAGGCCAGGAAGTAGTTCTTGATCAGGTCGCTCTTGTAGCCGAGGCAGAGCACGAACTTGCGAAAGCCGTAGTGTTCATACGTCTTCATGATGTGCCACAGCACCGGCTTGCCGCCGATGTCCACCAGCGGCTTCGGCAGCTTTTCGCTGGCCTCCCGCAGCCGGGTACCCATCCCGCCGCAGAGGATGACGACCGGGATGTCGGCAGCGTCGGGGATTTCGGTGGTCCTGGCGCTTTCGATGCTCAAGGCTTGCGTCTCCCGTGCTCATGCCCCGGTCGGGCTCGGTGGGGCGGGGGTTGATGGCATGGTCCTCGCTGGACCGCGGTGCATTCCGGGTGACCCGTAACGGCCTGCTGCCACTCGCCGACCGATGCCGGGGCCGACGGGGACAGCCGCCGGTCGTTCCCGGTGCGCGGAATGGCACGCTCCCGCGCGTGAGGACATCGCTCGCTCGCCCGCGCTCCTGGCGCGCGCGGACGCGTGATCCCCCTCTGCCACTTCTCGGTGGATACCGGCGACGGACCGCCTTCATCGGCGCCCCCCCGGCACTGCCGTCGCAACGGTACCGCACGGTCCTCTGCCTGCTGGGGGAGTCCCTCCAAGCCGGTGCAGACCCGCGCGACGACGCCGCCCGACGGGCAAGCCCGACAACCGGGTCATGCCGGGGCGTAGCCTTCCCCGCGCGCTTGGCGCCGCGTCGTCGACGCCCGCCCCGCACGTGGTCTGCGTACCGGGTGGCGCCGCCCCCGCGAGATTCCCGCCACGCCGCCGCCGGGCGCACCTCGCGCTGCCCCCGCGAACGCCGTTTCCCCAGAGCGCCGCCGGGACTCGTTTCCGCTGGTCAGGTCGCTCGCCGGCGTCATGCACCGCGCCGCTCGCCGGCCCGCCGGGCCGCCCTTGACCGGCTCGACGGCCGGCGGGCGCGGCCAGGACAGACGGCACCCCGCGGCCCACCTTCGTGGCGAATGAATGGTCAAGAGTGCCAGATCTTCGCAGGACCGGCAACTCGCCCGGTCGGTACCGCGTCCTGACTGGTGGATCCCGCGATGACGCGGGCGTCCGGCCTGCCGGNGGTCGCCGGCTGCCGGCTGCTTCCCACGGAGCGGAAGGGGTTTGGTGCCGATGCGGATGATCGTTGCTGTCCGTGATAGGCCGAGGCCGCCGACATCGCTCTTCGCGCGTTGTTGTTACGGTTCGTCCGTCACTACTGGATTGGTGAAAGAGCCTCGGCTCGTGGCGTTGCCGGTGCCGACGAATCTTCTGGCAGGTCGGCCGGGCGGAGGAATTCTCACCCCGGGTGAGAGTTGCGCGCCGGCTACGCCGAGATGTTTCGATGGGGCACAGAGCACGATCTGGGGTGATGCGGGTGCGTGGGCGCTCCTGGTCGGATGAACCTTCGGCCGGCGACCGAGAGCGGGTTGCGCCACCGTCCGCCGAAGTCGACGAGGACGGCGGGCAGCGCGGACACCGGGTCGACCGACGCCGCGCCACCGAACCTCACCGCGCCGGCCGTGACGGCTCCTCCGGCGGGGCTCAGTCGCCCGACGGGGACGCCGGCGGCGCTCGCGCGGACCACCGGACGGGCAACGGCCGTTCCGGGCGCCGGCGCCGGACGCCGCCGGTGGTGCTCCTCCCTCCGTCCATGACCGTTCCCGCGAGGGGGGCGAGGACGGCCGGCGACGGTGACCGGTCTGCGGGCGGTGCGGACCGACCCGCCGAACCTCGGCTGCCCGGCACCCGCCCACCCGGCCCCCGGCTGCCCGCAGCCCGGCCGCCCGACCTCCGCCTGCCCGGCTCCCGTCCGCCTGACCCCGAGTCCGTCGAGTCCCATCCGGGCGGCCTGTGGTCCGTCGAGTCCCGTCCGGGTGACCTGTGGTCCGTCGAGTCCCGTCCGGGCGACTCATCGGCCCGCGCGGGGTCGCCCGGCACCGGGCTGTCGGTGGGTCCGCCGGCGGCCCCGCGGGTCGGCGCCCCGGCTGCTGCCCCGATCGGTGCGCCGACCGATCCGCCAAGGGAGCCACCGGCCGATCCGCCCCTCGACGCGCCGACCAATCCGCTCTCCGAGCGGGCCGTCCTGGTGAACGGTCGGCCTTCGGCCGGGCGGCCGGTGAACCCCACCGCCCCGTCCGGCTGGGACGAGGGCACGGCGCTGTTCCAGATCCGCCGGCCCGGTGCGCGCGGCGATGACCCCGGGTGGCCGGGCGACGATCGGGCGGACCCGCCCTCGTCCCCGCCGCCGGACCATGCGCTCCCGACCCCGCCGGTGCGGACGCCACCCCATGGCGCGCACCCGGCGGACGAGACGGGCGTCCTGCGCTGGTCCGAGACCGGCGCCCCGCCAGGCGACGGTCGTCGCCGTGACGCCGCGGACCAGGACGATCATCGCCCCGGGAGATGGGACGACCATGGGTCCGCCCAGGGGATACCGCGCACCGGCGCCTGGTCCGCCGCCCGCGACGCCTGGCTGGCCGATGATCCTCGCAGCGGCGGCCGGTGGGCGCCGTCACAGCCGTCCGGTCCCGCCTTCGGTGCCCCCGCAGACGGCCCCGCGGCCACCCGTGGCCATGGCGGGGACGGCTTGCGCCCGCGGACGGACCGGGCCGGAACCGGTCCCGGAGGCCGGCAGGCCGAGGGCTGGGCCCCCCGGACCGGCCTGGCCCGGGGCGGCTCGGATCGGACCGGAAGCGATCGGGGCGGGTCGGACCGGCCTGCGTCGGACCGGGCTGTGTCTGACCGGGCTGTGTCGGACCGGGCTGTGCCGGACCGGGGTGTGTCTGACCGGGGTGCGGCTGACCGGGTTCGGTCGGACCGAGTCCGGCCGGACCGGGGATCGGACCGTGGGGCGCCGGGCCGTGGGGCACCGGATCGGGTCGCGTTGGATCGGGCCGGACCAGGTCGAATCGCGCCGGAGCGGATTCGAGCAGGCCGGTCGGGCTCGGCCCTAGCCGGCTCGGGTCAGGCCGGCTCGGGTCGCGGCGCGGCAGAGAAGCGCGGGGCGGGGCGGGGCGGCCGGGCCGCCTGGACCGACGACGAGGTCTGGTCCGACGAGATCGGCTCGGCGCGTGCGGCCGAGGCTGCCCGGACTGCCAGGGGCGGCGCCCGCCACACCGGCCGGTCCGACGACCGCGCGGCGCCGGCCTCCGGGCGGCGGGCCCGGGCGGCCTCGTGGATCACCGCCCACTGGGGCGGGAACGCCAGCCGCCTCCCGCACCTGCCCGTCATCGCGGTCTCGGTCGCGGCGGTGCTGACCCTGGTCGCGGTGACGGCGCTGCTGCTGGTGCCCTCCGGCAGCGACGGGGGATCCGACCCGATCGCCACCACCGCGGGGCAGGGCGCGTCGCCGACCGGGCAGCCGGGCACCGCGGCCCGGCCCACCCAGAGCGGGGTGCCGGCGGCCGCCGTCCCGCAGGTCCAGCGGGCCGCGACCACCGGGCTGTTCCCGACCGGCGTCGCCGCGCACACCCTGGCCCAGGCGAATGCCTGGGCGAGGTTCCGCGGCCGGCCCAATGACGTCATCGTGATGTACACCGACCGGTCGAGTTGGAGCGACGTCACGAACCCGTGGATGGGGCGAAGCGCGTCGACCTTCTCCGGGTACGCCGGCACCTGGGTGATCACCCAGCCGCTCTTCCCCGACTCGGGGCCGGAGAAGGGCAACCTCGCCGACTGCGCGGCGGGCAACTACGACGCCAAGTGGCGGCAGTTCGGGCGCTGGTTGGTGAACATGNGCCGGGGCGACTCGTTCGTCCGGCTGGGCTGGGAGTTCAACGGCCTGTGGTTCGCCTGGTCGGCGACGGATCCACAGCAGTGGATCCAGTGCTTCCGCAACGCCTCTTCGGCGATCAGGGCGACCAGCCCGAAGGTCCGTATCGACTGGAACCTCAACGCCCACGGGTCGACCACGCCGGTCGGCGCGTTCGACCTGTACCCCGGCGACCAGTACGTCGACGTCATCGGCATCGACAGTTACGACCAGTACCCGCCCAGCCCCACCTACGCCGACTTCGACAACCAGTGCAACGGTGACGCGGGGCTCTGCCAGGTCATCACCTTCGCGCGGACCCACCACAAGCTGTTCTCGGTGCCCGAGTGGGGAGTGGTCAGCCAGCAGGGCACGAAGGCCGGGCGGGGCGGCGCCGCCGGCGGGGATAACCCCGCCTACATGGAGAAGATGTACGAGACGTTCTCGCGCAACGCCGACATCCTCGCCTACGAGGCGTATTTCCCCGACGCGGAGGAGGGCAACGTCCGTTCCTCGCTGGTGNATCCCGATCTCAATCCGGCCTCGGCGGCCGTCTACCAGCGGCTCTGGGGCTGAGGCTCCGCCATGGGCGCCCCGCGTGTCCCCTCCTGGCCACGCGGGGCGTCGAGCCGGCGGCGGGTCACACTGCGTCGCCGCCGGTGCGCTCCGCATCGTCGTGTAGCCCGCCGACGAAGGACTCCGCCACGCTCACCTGCTCCCGCAGCGTCGCAAGTTTCTCCTCGGCGAGTAGCACCCAGGTGCCAAGCCGCTCCTGCAACGCGGCGCGGGCGTCCGCGGCCAGGCCGGGCGTGGCCAGCTCGTCGCGCAGGATCAGCAGGGAACGCATCTCCTCCAGGGTGAAGCCCAGCGGCTTCATCTTCCTGATGAGCAGCAGCCGCTCGATCGCATCCACGTCGTAGAGGCGGAACCCACCGACGGTGCGCCCCACCGGCATGAGCAGGCCCGCTTCTTCGTAGTAGCGGACTGTTCGCAGCGAGAGGCCGACCCGCTCGGCGACGTCCCCGATCTGATAGACGTCGCCGCGGGCCGCGTCCGATCTCGAAACGTTGCGGCGCATGCTGGACAACTCGACCCTAACGTCAGCGTAGGTATCGGGCGGCCGGACTGGACGCCAGGCAGTCGACTGTACGTCGACCGGCCGGCCGGCCGGGCGCGCTCGGCCCTACCGGCCCGTCCGCCGCCCTCCCCCCGGCCGCCGGCGACGAGCGTCGGCGCAGGTCCGCAGTGGTGCGGGTGTAGGTGCGGGGTGGGTGCGGGTGTGGATGCGGGGGCAGGTGCGGGCGGGCTGCGGGGGCGGGATGCCGTCAGCGGCGCACGGTCGGCGCGGCGGTGGGGGCGGGCATCGGTGTCGTAGGCTGGTCATATCGTCTGTGCCGACGGGGTCGGGCCGGTGCCGGCCGACCGCCCGGGTCATCTCCGGGGGCGGGTCGGGCGGCGGGCCGGCCCCTCGGGCGAGCGGGTCCGGGCCGTGGTGGGCCCCGTTGCGCCAGGTCGTCGTGTTCCGCGGCGGCGGTTTTCGTGCCGCGGCGTCTGCTCCACGCCTGTTCCGTTCCGCTCGTTTCCGAGAGGCACACCGGACGCAACCATGACTCTCGCGCCGCTGCTCGACGCATTGATCGCCCGGCCGGGCGGCGATCCTGCCCTGGGGCGGGCGATCGGCGCGGCGGGCGAACCCGCGCTCGACCTCGCCGGTCCGGCCGCCCTGCGACCCTTCGCCGCCGCCGCCCTCGCCGCCGCCCACGGAGCCGGGCGTCCCGTCCTCGCCGTGGTGGCCACCGGCCGCGAGGCCGAGGACCTGGCCGCCGCGCTGGCCGACCTGCTCGGTCCCGACGTGGTGGCCGTCTTCCCGAGCTGGGAGACGCTGCCCCACGAGCGGCTGTCCCCCCGGGCGGACACGGTGGGCCAGCGCCTGGCCGTGCTGCGTCGGCTGGCCTATCCGGCGAGCACCGGTCGCCCGCCGCTGCGGGTCGTCGTCGCGCCGGTTCGTTCCGTGCTCCAGCCCCAGGTCGCCGGGCTCGGCGAGCTCGCCCCGGTCAGCCTCACGGCGGGCGACACCGCCGACCTCGACGACGTGGTCGCCCGGCTGGTGGACATGGCCTACCACCGGGTGGACCTGGTGGAGCGGCGCGGCGAGATCGCCGTGCGCGGCGGGATCCTCGACGTCTTCCCGCCGACCGAGGAGCACCCGCTGCGGGTCGAGTTCTTCGGCGACGAGGTGGAGGACATCCGCCGGTTCGCCGTCGCCGACCAGCGGGCGCTGCCGGAGGACGACTCCGAGCCGGCCGCCGCCGGTGGGCGCGGGCTGTTCGCGCCGCCGTGCCGCGAGCTGCTGCTCACCGCGGACGTCCGCGGCCGGGCCGCNGAGCTCGCCACCCGCTACCCCCAGCTCGTGGACATGCTCGACAAGATCGCGAACGGCATTCCCGTGGAGGGCATGGAGGCGCTGGCCCCGGTCCTCGTCGACGGGATGTCGCTGCTGCTCGACGAGTTGCCCGCCGGCACCCACGTCCTGGTCTGCGACCCGGAGCGGGTCCGCTCGCGGGCGAGCGAGCTGGTGCGCACGAGCCAGGAGTTCCTGGAGGCGTCCTGGAGCGTCGCGGCGCTCGGCGGCGGCGCGCCGATCGACCTCGGCGCCGCGGCCTACCGCTCCATCGCGGAGGTCCGCGAGCACGCCGGTGCGCTCGGGCTGCCCTGGTGGTCGGTCACCCCCTTCACCTCGGCCCCGACCGGCGCCGAGGCTGCGGGCCCCGACCAGGCCGACGCGGTGGCGGGGGTGGCCGGCGGGCTCGTCGTCGAGGGCGACGACACGGTGGTCGCGAGCCTGCGGCCGGCGCCGCTCTACCACGGCGACACCGCCGCCGTCATCGCCGACGTCAAGGGCTGGCTGGCCGAGTCGTGGCGCGTGCTGCTCGTGACCGAGGGGCACGGCCCGGCCCAGCGCCTGGTGGAGATGCTGCGGGAGGCCGACCTCGGCGCCCGCTACGCCGAGGACGCCGAGCTCGCCGCCGGGGTCGCCGTGGTGACCCGCGGGCAGCTCGTCACCGGCTTCACCAGCGACACGCTGCGCCTGGCGGTTCTCACCGAGAGCGACATCGCCGGCGCCCGCGGGGTCACCACCAAGGACATGCGCAGGATGCCCAGCCGGCGGCGCAAGGGCATCGACCCGCTTGCCCTGGTCCCCGGCGACATGGTCGTCCACGACGCGCACGGCGTCGGTCGCTACGTCGAGATGGTGACCCGCACCGTCGCCGGGGCGAAGCGCGAGTACCTGCTGCTGGAGTACGCCCGGGGCGACCGGCTCTACGTCCCCACCGACCAGCTCGAACAGATCACCCGCTACGTCGGCGGCGACGCGCCGAGCCTGGACCGCATCGGCGGCGCCGACTGGGCCAAGCGCAAGAGCCGCGCCCGCAAGGCGGTCAAGGAGATCGCCGGGGAGCTGATCCGGCTCTACAGCGCTCGAATGGCCGCCCCCGGGCACGCCTTCGCCCCGGACAACCCGTGGCAGCGCGAGCTGGAGGACGCCTTCCCCTTCCGGGAGACCCCCGACCAGTTGGCCGCGATCGACGAGGTCAAGGCCGACATGGAGAAGCCCGTCCCGATGGACCGGGTGATCTGCGGCGACGTCGGCTACGGCAAGACCGAGATCGCCGTGCGAGCGGCGTTCAAGGCCGTCCAGGACGGCAAGCAGGTCGCCGTGCTGGTCCCGACGACGCTGCTGGTCCAGCAGCACTTCCAGACGTTCTCCGAGCGGTACGCGGCGTTCCCCGTCATCGTGAAGGCGATGAGCCGGTTCAACTCGGCCGGCGAGCAGAAGGCGGTCCAGGAGGGCCTCGCCGACGGCACCGTCGACGTCGTGATCGGCACCCACCGGCTGCTGTCGGGGGAGAACCGGTTCAAGGACCTGGGGCTCGTGATCGTCGACGAGGAGCAGCGCTTCGGCGTCGAGCACAAGGAGCAGCTCAAGAAGATGCGCACGGCGGTGGACGTGCTCACGATGAGCGCCACCCCGATCCCGCGCACCCTGGAGATGTCGATCACCGGCATCCGGGAGCTGTCGACCATCGACACCCCGCCGGAGGAGCGCCACCCGGTGCTCACCTCCGTCGCCCCCTACGACACCCGGCAGGTCGCGGCCGCGATCCGCCGGGAGCTGCTGCGGGAGGGGCAGGTCTTCTTCATCCACAACCGGGTGGAGTCGATCGACCGGGCCGCCGCTCGACTGCGTGAGCTGGTCCCCGAGGCGCGCATCGCCACCGCGCACGGCCAGATGAACGAGGACGCCCTCGAACAGGTGATGGTCTCCTTCTGGGAGAAGAAGTTCGACGTCCTGGTCTGCACGACGATCGTCGAGTCGGGGCTGGACATCTCCAACGCCAACACCCTCGTCGTCGAACGGGCCGACGTGTTCGGCCTGTCCCAGCTCCACCAGTTGCGCGGCCGGGTCGGCCGGGGCCGTGACCGCGCGTACGCGTACTTCCTGTACCCGCCGGACAAGCCGCTGACCGAGACCGCCCATGACCGGCTCGCCACCATCGCCCAGCACAACGACCTCGGTGCCGGCATGGCCGTGGCCATGAAGGACCTGGAGATCCGCGGCGCCGGCAACCTGCTCGGCGGGGAGCAGTCCGGGCACATCGCCTCGGTCGGCTTCGACATGTACGTGCGGATGGTCGGCGAGGCAGTCGCCGAATACCGCAAGGACAAGGTGGAGGAGCCACCGGAGGTCAAGGTGGAGCTCCCCGTCGACGCGAGCCTGCCGCACGACTACGTGCCCAGCGAGCGGCTGCGCCTGGACGCCTACCGCCGTCTCGCCGGCGCCGTCACCGACGCCGACATCGACGAGGTGCGCGGGGAGCTGGTGGACCGGTTCGGCCCGGTGCCCGAGCCGGTGGAGAACCTGCTCGCCGTCGCCGGCCTGCGGGTGCTCGCGCGCCGCTTCGGCGTCACCGAGATCACCGCCGCCGGCCGGCAGATCCGCTTCGCGCCGCTGGAGCTGCGGGAGAGCCAGACCCTGCGGCTGACCCGCCTGTACAAGGGCGCGGTGGTGAAGCCCGCGGTGCGGATCGTGCTGGTGCCGGCCCCGACGGAGACCGGCCGCATCGGCTCCCGGCCGCTGCGGGACCGGGTGCTGCTCGCGTGGGCCGGTCAGCTCCTGACCGCCGTCGCCGGCGATTCGGTCGCCGCGGCGGCCGCTGGCTGAGCGGCGGCCGCTGGCTGAGCGGCGGTCGGGACGGGTTTCGTCGGGCGGCGGGGCGGGGAATTCGGCGGTGTCGGGCGGGTGAGGTGTGCTTCGCCACACGCGAGCGGATAGCGTCTGGAGTCGTGAAGCTCTCCCGCCTCCTGGCCGGCGTCGGGTTTGTTGTGCTCGTGGGGACCGCCGGGACGGCCTGCACGACGCATGCCGGAGCCGCCGCCCAGGTCGGATCGCAGTCCATCGAGACCTCGCAGCTACGCGGCATCGTCGATCGCGGGCTCGCGGCCGCCGACGGCGTCCCGGTCTCACAGTCCGGGCAGGCCGCGTCGAGCGCCCTCAACCGCCTCGACCTCCAACGCCGCACGCTGACCACCCTCGTGCAGCTTCAACTGCTCTCCGACGAGGCCGACCGGCGTGGCGTCACGCTCAGCTCCGGCGACGTCGCCTCCTACTACCAGGCGTACGCCATCCTCCAGTTCGGCAGCGTGCAGGCGTTCGAGCAGCGGGCGGCCGCCGCGGGGTTCGCGCCGCGCGACGTCTCCGTCATCGTGCGCTCCGGCGCGCTGGAGTCGGCGCTGAGCGACCGGGTCAGCCCGCACCTGCTCGCCACCGAGGCGGAGACCCGGGAGCAGNACAACAGCATCGTCGACCAGGTCGGCCGGATCCCGCTCACCTACGCACAGGCGAAGCCGTACCTGGCCCGCTTCATCGTCAGCCAGGAGCGCTCCGCGAAGCTGCGGCCCGTCCTCGCGCAGGCCGAGAAGAAGGACCCGATCTCGATCAACCCGCGGTTCGGCACCTGGAACACCGGCCAGTTCGCCGTGATTGCCGCGGATGGATCGATCGCCAGCCGGCCCGCGCCCACCCCCACGGTGGACCTGACCGCCCAGTCCTGACCNCCCAGTCCCGTCCCCGACCAGCCGAAGCGAGTGGATGAGGTCATGCTGCTGCGGATCACCGTGGTCGTCACCAGCCCGCGGGTCGCGCCGGGCGTCCTCACCGCGCCGGCGTGGGACCTGATGCGCCGCGTGCCCGTGCTGACCGCCACCCCGGCCCACCCGCAGCTCGCCGCCCTGCGCGCCGCCGGCGCGACCGTCGTCGTCGTCGACGGCCACCCGCCCGCGGTCGATCCGGCGGGGGTCGATCCGGCGGGGGTTGAGCTGGCTGCCTTCCTGCGGGCCGGCCTGCCCGATCCGGCGGCGACCGAGGTCGCCTGGCTGCCGGACCCGTCCGCGCCGACGCCGCTCGACCGGGTGCTCGACCGTCTCGTTCAGCCCCGTTCGCCGGCCGGCGCCGGTGCGGCCGCGCTGCCCGCCGTCGGCGTCGTGGTGGACACCCTCGCCGGCACGGCGGAGCTGCCCGGGTCCATCCTGCTCGACGCCGTGGCCGTGATGGACCGGCTGCGCTCCCCGGGTGGCTGCCCGTGGGACGCCGAGCAGACCCACGAGTCCCTCGCTCCCTACCTGATCGAGGAGACCTACGAGGCGTACCAGGCGATCGAGGACGGTGACCTCGCCGAGCTGCGCGAGGAGCTCGGCGACGTGCTCATGCAGGTGCTCTTCCACGCCCGGATCGCCGCCGAGCGCGCGGGCGACGGCTGGGACGTCGACGATGTGGCGGCGGGGCTGGTCGCGAAGCTGATCCGGCGGCACCCGCACGTGTTCGCCGATGTGGTCGTCGACGGGTCGGCGAACGTCGCCGTCAACTGGGAGGCGATCAAGGCGGAGGAGAAGGGCCGCGCCTCGGTGACCGAAGGGGTGGCGCTGTCCCAGCCGGCGCTGACGCTCGCGGCCAAGCTGCTCAAGCGCGCCGGCGGGATCGGCGTGCCGGCGGACCTCGCGCTAGCCGGGGTCACCGAGGAGACGGGCGGCGCGTTGGCTGCGGCCGGCGGGTCGGCTGCGGCCGGCGCGTTGGCTGCGGCCGGCGGGTTGGCTGCGGCTGGTGGGCTGGCGGGGTCCGGCGGGGTAGCCGAGGCCGGCGAGCGGGTCGCGGCGATCGCGGCCGACGCTGTCGCGGCACTCGGCCGGCCGGACGTGGCCGCCGACGACGTTCTCGGCGATCTGCTCGTCGCCGCCGTCGCGCTCGCGCGCGCGGCCCGGGTCGACCCGGAGCGGGCCCTGCGCACGTCGGCGCGGCGTTTCCGGGACCGGCTAGCCGCCGCCGAGCGTGCGGCCCGGGTGGACGGCGCCGCCCCGGGGGTGCTGCCCGGCGCGCGCTGGCGGGAACTCTGGGTCGCCCCGGCCCGCTCGGGTGACCGCGTTACGCCGGATGGGTGACGGTAGGACGACCGTGAGGTTGATACGACCGCGGAACCGGGACGGTCGGTGGTACTAGCCTCTGACCATGGCTGCCACCCCACGTAAGGCGCTGGCCGACGTCCGCCAGATCGCGGCGCGGCGGACGGCTCCGATCGTCCTGGAACTCGATCTGACGGTCGATCCGCTCGAAGGCGTTCCCAACGACCCGGTCACCCTCGCCCTCGCCCACCGCCGCACCACGCTGCGCGATCTGGTGGAGGCTTTGCGCTACGCCACCGAGGACCCGCGGGTGTCGGTGGTGGTCGCGCACATCGGCGCCGCCGGGACGCCGCTGGCCCGCATCCAGGAGATCCGAGCGGCGATCGGCGCCTTCCGGGCCGCCGGCGGCACCGCCATCGCCTACGCGGACACGTTCGGCGAGTTCGGCGGCGGCACGGGCCCGTACTACCTCGCCTGCGCGTTCGACGAGATCTGGTTGGCCCCGTCCGGGGACTGCGGGCTGACCGGCCTGGGGATGGAGACGCCGTTCCTGCGCGGCGCGCTGGACCGGCTCGGCGTCGCGGTCGAGATCGGCCAGCGCTACGAATACAAGAACGCGGTCAACACGCTCGTCGAGCGGGACTTCACGCCGGCGCACCTGGAGGCGGTGAGCCGGATCATCGAGTCCAGCTCGGAGCAGGTGGTGGCGGGCATCGCCGAGGGCCGCCGGATACCGGCCGACCGCGTCCGCCGGCTGATCGACCTCGGCCCGCTGGCCGGCACCGTCGCCCTCGACGTGGGGCTCGTCGACCGCCTCGGCTACCGCGACGAGGTGTACGCGGCCGCGCGGGCCCGGGTCCGGCGCTCGTCGGCGGGCGGCGGGTCTCCGGCGGCTGGCGGGTCCCCCGCGGGAAGCGGGTCCCCGGTCGTCGGCGGGTCCCCCGTCGTCGGCGCGGCTGACGCCGACCTCGCCCCCACGGCGGACACCGACCTCGCCGCCGCCGGCCTGCCGGGCGGCGCGGCTGCGACCGCGGCCGGGGACGCAGGCGCCGAGCCGGTGCTGATGTACGCCACGGCGTACCGCCGACTCGCCGAACGGCGGGAGAAGTCGCCGGTGCGGCGGGTCGCGACCCTCACCGCGCGGGGTCCGGGTGCCTTCTTCCTGCGCGAGACCTCACCCACGCCGCAGCGCCGGTCCGCCGACGCCGGCACAGGCTCGGCGGGGGGGCACGCCGGGGCGCTCGACGACGGCGCCACCGTGGACACCCAGGGCGTCCCGCTGGCGCCGTCGGCCACCGCACCGCATCGCGACCCCCGCCGGTCGGTCGTCGCGCTCATCCACGGCACCGGCCAGGTCATCCTCGGGCAGGGCAGCCCGGGGCCGTTCGCCAGCCCGGTGCTCGCCGCGGAGGCCGCCGCGGCGGCATTCCGGGCCGCCGCGCGCGACGAGGATGTGGCGGCGGCGGTGTTCCGGGTGAACAGCCCGGGGGGTTCCTACGTCGCCTCGGACCTGGTGCGCCGGGAGGCCGAGCGGTTCCGGGCCAGTGGCCGCCCGCTCGTCGTGTCGATGGGGGACGTCGCCGCGTCGGGCGGCTACTTCGTCTCCCTGGCCGCGGACCTCATCGTCGCCAATCCGGGCACGCTGACCGGGTCCATCGGGGTGTTCGCCGGTAAGCAGGTGGTCCGGGAGCTGCTCGACAAGGTCGGGGTGGGGTTCGGGGCGGTCGCCGAGGGCGAGCACGCTCTGATGATGTCGCCGCGGCGTCCGTTCACCGTGGGTGAGCGGGAGAAGCTGGAGGAGTTCCTCGACCGCGTCTACGCGGACTTCGTCGACAAGGTGGCCGCGGCCCGACGGCTGACCCGGGAGCAGGTGCACGAGCTGGCCCGGGGCCGGGTGTGGACGGGGGCCGACGCCCACGCCTACGGCTTGGTCGACGAGCTCGGCGGGCTGACGGACGCGCTCAGGCTGGCCTGGACGCGGGCCGGGCTGCCCGCGGGGGACACGCCGCGGGTGCGGCTGGCGCCCAAGCCGTCGGTGCTGGAACGGGTCCGGACGCCGAAGTCCAGCGAGGACCGCGGCGCCGCCGCGACGGCCCGGCCGGGGATCCTGGCCGGCGGCCTGGCCGCCCTGCTCGGCGCTGGATCCGGGCTCGGTGGTTCCGGGGCGTTCGGTGGTGCTGGCGGGCTCGGTGGGTTCGCCGCCGGCTGGGGACCCTGGGCGCCGCTGGCCGCGCGGCTCGGCCTGCCCGTCGGCGGGCCGCTGATGATGCCGCCGCTCGGGCGCATCGGCTAGGGGACTCGGTCCACGGTGGTCCGTGGCCCTGCGGTCTGATCGGGCGACGGGTACGGGGTTACCGGGCGGGCTCGGCGTCCCTGCTACTGGGNCGCCGCTGTCGCGCCTTTCCGTAATCTTCTGTGCACAGAATCGTGCCGAGGGGTATGTACGGTTTTTGGCCTGAAAACCGTACCGAAGCCTCGGCACGATCTGGCCTCGATCTGGCCTCGATCTGGCCGGAACCGGGCTTGCCGGGGGGCAGCTGCCGGCAGGCCGCGAACCGGCGGCGTCCGGCTGGCGGCGTCCGGCTGGGGGCATCCGGCCGGCGGCATCCGNCTGGGGGCGTCCGGCCGGCGGCCGTGGGTCGTACGGGGCAGGCCGCTGCCGCGTCCGAGGGAGTTGGACAGGCGCGCCTGGCGCGGGAACACCATGATCGATCGGGCTGGCGGGACGGTTCCGCGGAAACCTCACGATGGCCGGCAGGTCGGCTGTGGGCCGGGCGCTTGCCCGGCCCCACCTGGGTGCCCGGGGCCGCGGCGGGTCGCGGCCCGCGGGGCTGTGGGATGCGTGACACCGCGTTGCCCGCGTCGGGGCTGGCTGGCCGGCCAGGGCCGGTCGCGTGGCGGGGCCTCGCCGGAACCTTCCGCGACGCGCCGGGATCAGCGCCGCCCCTTGGGAGCGGCGACGGTAGTCTCGCACCGACCGGTTCGTCCGGACGGCCCCGCTCGTCCCGCGGTATTGGGTCCGCCACGCCGTCGGGCGTGCTGCGGGGTCCGGCGCGGGTGCTCGCTGGGCGCCGGTTCGCGGCGGTCCGTTCGGTGCCATCGTGTCGTCGCGTTCGAGTCGTCGCATTCGGAGGTCCTAGCCGTGCCGTCCATCGAGGCTGTCGGAGCCCGCGAGATCCTTGACTCGCGTGGCAATCCCACCGTCGAGGTCGAAGTCGTCCTGGAGGACGGGACGCTGGGCCGTGCCGCGGTGCCCAGCGGGGCCAGCACCGGCGCCTTCGAGGCCGTGGAGCTGCGCGACGGGGAGGACCGTTACGGCGGCAAGGGCGTCCNCAAGGCGGTGGCCGCGGTGATCGAGCGGATCGGCCCGGCGATCATCGAGCTGGAGGCCACCGAGCAGCGCCTGCTCGACCAGACGCTCATCGACCTCGACGGCACCCCGGGCAAGTCCGCCCTCGGCGCCAACGCCCTGNTCGGCGTGAGNCTCGCGGTGGCCAAGGCGGCCGCGGCCGCCAGCGGGCTGCCGCTGTTCCGCTACCTCGGCGGGCCGAGCGCGCATCTCCTGCCGGTGCCGATGCTGAACATCCTCAACGGCGGCGCGCACGCGGACACGAACGTCGACATCCAGGAATTCATGATCGCTCCGATCGGCGCGAGCACCTTCTCCGAGTCGCTGCGCTGGGGCGCCGAGGTCTACCACGCGCTCAAGAGCGTGCTCAAGGCGCGGGGCCTGGGCACCGGCGTCGGCGACGAAGGCGGCTTCGCCCCGAGCCTGCCCACCAACCGGGACGCGCTCGACCTCATCGCCGAGGCCGTCGACAAGGTCGGCCTGCGCCTCGGCTCGGATGTCGCGCTCGCCCTCGACGTCGCCTCGACCGAGTTCTACTCGGACGGCTCGTACACCTTCGAGGGCAGCACCCGCACCGCCGAGGACCTCAGCGACTACTACGCGGAGCTGGTCGGCGCCTACCCGATCGTCTCCATCGAGGATCCGCTGGCCGAGGACGACTGGTCCGGCTGGGTGGCGCTGACCGAGCGGCTCGGCAGCAAGGTGCAGCTCGTCGGGGACGACCTGTTCGTCACCAACCCGGAGCGGCTCGCCCGCGGGATCGCCTCCAAGGCCGCGAACGCCCTGCTGGTCAAGGTCAACCAGATCGGCACGCTCACCGAGACCCTCGACGCGGTCAACCTCGCCCATCGCAACGGCTACCGGGCGATGATGTCGCACCGCTCCGGTGAGACCGAGGACACCACGATCGCCGACCTCGCGGTCGCCGTCGACTGCGGCCAGATCAAGACCGGTGCCCCCGCCCGCAGCGAGCGGGTCGCGAAGTACAACCAGCTCCTGCGGATCGAGGAGGAGCTCGACGACGCCGCCCGCTTCGCCGGCGCGGCAGCCTTCCCGCGGCACGGGCAGCCCGCCTGATCCGCATGCCGCCGCCGCGCGCCGCGCTGACCACGAGGGCGACCCTGCTCGCCGTCGTGATCTGTGTGCTGGTCCTGACCCTCGCCTATCCGCTGCGGTTGTACCTGAAGCAGCAGAGCAAGCTCTCGGAGCTCGCGCGGACGAACACGCAGGCCCAGGCCCGGGTCAACGAGCTGCGCTCCACGGTCGAGCGCTACGACGACCAGGCCTGGGTCTCCGACGAGGCGCGTCGGCGGCTGCACTACATCAAGCCGGGCNAGCGGGCGTACCTGATGCCCGCCGCGCCCACCCCCGCGTCCGGTGACGGGGGCGAACGCGGTGGATCGTCCGGCGGCTCGGCCTGGTACGGGCGGCTGTGGTCGGAGATCGCGACGCCTTAGCGGCGCGCCGGCGGACGGGCCCGGGTCCTGGGCCCGTCCGTGGATCTGCGGTGCCCCGTGGATCTGCGATGCTAGGCGGCGGTGCCGGTGCGCGGTCGCCGTCCCGGGGAGGAGAGCGTCGCGGTGCGGGAGGAGAACGTGGTGTCGACGGCAGCGACGGCCGAGGAGGTCGAGATCGTCGGGCGGCAGTTGTCCCGTGCGCCGCGCGGGGTCGTGGCCGTCGCCCATCGTTGTTCCTGCGGGCTGCCGGACGTGGTCGAGACCGCTCCCCGGCTGCCCGACGGTTCGCCGTTTCCCACCCTGTACTACCTCACCTGCCCGCGCGCCGCGGCGGCGGTGTCGCGGCTGGAGGGGGCCGGGATCATGCGGGAGATGACGGCGCGCCTCGCCCACGACCCCGATCTCGCCGCCGCCTACGCCACGGCGCACCGGGACTACCTCGCCCGCCGCGACGCCCACGAGGTCCTGCCCGGCACCCCGAGCGCCGGCGGCATGCCGGAGCGGGTCAAATGCCTGCACGTCCTCGTCGCGCACAGCCTGGCGGCGGGCCCGGGAGTGAATCCCTTCGGGGACGAGGCGCTCGCCGCCGTCGACGACTGGGGCCGGCGGGGGCCGTGCGTGGCCGCGAGCCCGGCCGCAGCCTGCGCAGCGGGCGGAACCGCGGCGGGTTCCGCGGGGACGACGGAGGAGGTGCCGGCGTGAACCGCGTCGCCGCGATCGACTGCGGGACCAACTCGATCCGCCTGCTGGTGGCGGACTACGACGGGTCCGGGCTGCGCGAGCTGACCCGCCGGATGGAGATCGTCCGGTTGGGCGCCGGGGTGGACCGCACCGGTGAGCTCGCCCCCGAGGCGCTGGCGCGGACTTTCGCCGCGCTGCGTGACTACGCCGCCGAGATCGAACGCCTGGGTGCCACCAGGGTGCGGATGGTGGCCACGAGCGCGACCCGCGACGCGCGCAACCGAGACGAGCTGGTCACCGGTGTCCGCGCGATCCTCGGGGTCGACCCCGAGGTGATCAGCGGGGACGAGGAGGCGGCGCTGTCGTTCGGTGGCGCCATCGGCGACCTCGTCGGCGGATCCGGGCAGTTCGGAGCGCCGGGTCGGGTGGGGGCGCCGAGCCAGCCGGGAGCGTCCGACCGGTCGGGAGCACCCGGGCAGCCCGGAACATCCGGCGATCCCGGCCCCTCGGACGCGCGCGGAGGATCCGGCCGGGCGCCCGGCGCGCCAGGCCTGGCGGGAACGCCCAGCCAGNTCGGAACGCCCAGCCGGCTCGGAAAGATCGGCCAGCTCGGAAAGATCGGACTGTCCGGAACAGGCGGCTCGTCGTCGGTCGCCACGCCGATCCTGCTCGCGGACATCGGCGGGGGCTCGACGGAGCTGGTGCTCGGGGACGCGCGCGGCGTGCGGGCGGCCCGCTCGGTGAACGTCGGCTGCGTCCGGCTGGCAGAGCGGCACCTGCGCGACGACCCGCCGACCGCGGCGCAGGCCGCGGCGATCGTTGCCGACGTGCACGCCGCGCTCGATCTCGCCGCCGCGACGGTGCCGCTGACCGAGGCCGCCACCCTGGTGGGCGTCGCCGGGACCGTCACCACGGTGGCCGCCCTCGCCGCCGGACTGGCGGAGTACGACGCGGACCGCATCCACCTGTCGGTGACGAGCGCCGAGCAGGTTGCCGCCGTCACCGAGCGGCTGCTCGGCATGACGCACGACGAGCGGGCGGCACTGCCGGTGATGCACCCCGGGCGGGTGGACGTCATCGCGTCCGGCGCGCTCGTGCTGCGCACGCTGGTCGAACGCACCGGCGCCGCGGCGGTCGTCGCGAGCGAACGGGACATCCTCGACGGGATCGCGCTGGCCCTGGCCATCTCCCCACCGGCCGCGAGCGGCTCGGCGGCCGAGAGCCTCGCGTCGCCGCTGCCGACCGCGCCGTCCCTGCCGACCGGGGCCGGTCCCGCCGCGGGATGACGGCCGGTCCGCAGCGCGGTCCGGCGCGGCCGGGCGGCGGCTGGCCGGGGGACCTCGCCGACTCGACCACCCCGGTCGCGGCGACCTCCGCGCGGGTGCGCGAGCTGGCCGCCGGCGCCGCCGACACGGGGGCGCTCGATGCTCGGATGTCGGTCTGCCGGGCCTGCCCGCGCCTGGTCAGGTGGCGGGAGGAGGTCGCGGCGGTCCGCCGGGCCGCGTACGCCGACCAGCCGTACTGGGGGCGGCCGGTGTCCTCGTTCGGCCCGGCCGACGCCCGGATCCTGATCGTGGGCCTCGCTCCCGCCGCCCATGGTGGCAACCGCACCGGGCGCATCTTCACCGGCGACCGCAGCGGCGACTGGCTGTTCGCCTCGCTGCACCGGGTCGGGCTCGCCACCCGGGCGACGTCGCACTCCGCCGGGGACGGCCAGCGCCTGCCGGCCACCCGGATCGTCGCGGCCGTGCGCTGCGCGCCGCCGGCGAACAAGCCGACGACGGCGGAACGGGACGCCTGTCGTCCGTGGCTGGTCCGGGACCTGGAGCTCGTCCGGCCGACACTGCGGGTCGTCGTCGTTCTCGGCGGGTTCGCGTGGACGGCGCTCTGGCCGGCCCTGGAGCAGGCAGGGTACTCCGTCCCGGCGCCCAGGGTGCCGTTCGGCCACGGGACCCGGGTCGAACTTCCCGGGACGGGCGTCCGGGTCGTGGGTTGCTATCACCCGAGTCAGCAGAACACCTTCACCGGTCGGGTCACCGAGGTGATGCTGGACACGGTTTTCGGTTCCGCGGCGGCGCTGGCGGAAGTGGTTGAGCGGCTCGACTAAGCCCACGCCTTGTGGCCACGGACACAGCGCGTGAGCCACGGCACTCTTCCGTCGGCGACAAGACGGGCCGAAGGTCGTCCGTATTGGTGTCCTGCATCACGGAATAGATGGGGTCAGCCGGCTCCACGCCGGGTGTAAGCCGGCCCCCGCGGGTACCGTTTTTGCATGGGCTATGGGCAGGCACCGCACATCCTCATCGTCGGCGGGGGATACGTCGGCATGTACACGGCCCTGCGGCTTCGGCGGAAGCTGCATGGGGACGAGGCGACCATCACCGTCGTCGAACCCAACTCATACATGACCTACCAGCCGTTTCTCCCGGAGGCGGCTGCCGGTAACCTTGAGCCACGGCACGTTGTCGTTCCGCTACGCAAGGTGCTGAAGGNCTGCCGGATCATCAGCGGCCATGTCGTGATGGTGTCGCACGAGCAACGCACGGCATCCATCCAGCCGCTCCTCGGGGATGCTTTCGACCTTAAGTACGACATTCTGGTGATCTGTCCCGGTTCGGTGGCCCGGACGCTCCCGATCCCGGGTCTCGCCGAGCAGGGAATCGGATTCAAGAGCGCGGCCGAGGCCATCTATCTCCGAAACCAGGTCATCAGCCGCCTCGACGCGGCCGCGTCGGCCACCGATGCCGCGGTCCGGCGGCGCGCACTCACCTTCCTCTTCATCGGTGGCGGATATGCCGGAATTGAGGCGCTCGCCGAACTCGAGGACATGGCGCGTGATGCATGTTCTTATTACCCGGATCTGGCGCCCGCGGACATGCGCTGGGTGCTTGTCGAGGCGACGGGTCGCATTCTCCCCGAGGTTTCGCCCGCAATGGGGCTGTATACGGTCAAGCAGCTCGAACACCGCGGAATCCAGGTGAAGCTGAACACCAGGGTCGAAAGTCTGCTCGATGGAAATGTCGTTCTCGACGACGGCGAGCGATTCGAGGCCGGCACCGTGGTGTGGACGGCCGGTGTCAAGCCCAATCCGATGCTCGCCCGGACCGATCTGCCGCTCGACGAGCGCGGCCGGCTGCGGGCCACCGCCTTCCTCCAGGTCGACGGGGTGGCGGACGCCTGGACCGCCGGCGACTGCGCGGCCGTGCCCGACCTGACCAAGGGCGAGGGGGCGACGACCGGACCGTCCGCCCAGCACGCCGTGCGGCAGGCTCGCCGGCTGGCGGAGAACCTCCTCGCCGAGCTGCGGCACGAGCCCATCAGGCCCTACGAGCACAGCTATGCCGGCAGCGTGGCGTCCCTGGGGCTGCACAAGGGCGTGGCCGAGATCTACGGGNTCAGGCTGCGGGGCTGGCCCGCCTGGCTGATGCACCGGACGTACCACCTCAGCCGGGTGCCCACGGTGAACCGCAAGGCCCGCGTGGTGGCCGACTGGACCCTGGCGCTGTTCTTCCGCCGCGAGATCGTCTCGCTGGGCTCGTTCGCCGACCCCCGGGCGGAGTTCCGCCGGGTGGCGACCCCCGCGTCCGCCCCGGCCGCCGGCACGCACGCGGCCCCCGGCATGCCGGCCGCGGTCGACGGCCCCGCCGCGGACTCCGCCGCCGACTCCACCGCGGACAAGGCCGTGCCCGCCGCGTCCACCTTCCCCGGGACGCCCGCCGCCGCGCCTGCCCCGCCTGGGACGCCCGCTCCCCCCGCCACGGCGGCAGAGGCGAACTCGCAGGCCGCGCAGCGGCGGAGCTGACCGTCGCCCGCGCCCGCGGGCCCCGCCACGACCCCACGGCGGCCGGTGAATCCCCGCCTCCTGTGGGGTTCACCGGCCGTCGCTGCTTCACGGGCCGTCGCTGCTTCACGGGCCGTCGCTGCTTCACGGGCCGTCGCTGCTTCACCGGCTGCCGCTGCTTCACCGGCCGCCGCTGCTTAACGACACCAAGGTGGGGGCGGGATTCCGGCATCTCCGGACTGGCCCGACGCTGCTAACGAGCCGCGAGCTCGGCTTTCCGACGATCTGGGTCGTCCACTGATCGGCGGGGATGGCAATGCGGCAGCGCCCTAGTCACGATGAGTCACGCTTTCGTGGGGGCCGCCATCTCCGGACCACTTTTTCCGCGATGTGTTATTCCCAGACCCTACGCAGCATGGTAGAAACATCAGCGATGTAGACGAGCCGGTGTATCCCAACTGGTAGAGGAGGCTGTCCTAAAAACAGCTCGAGTGTCGGTTCGACTCCGACCACCGGCACAATCCATTGCCGATCGCCCGCGTGCGTTGATGAACGCCGCGGGTGGTCGGCATGGAAGGCTTCGTCGCCATGGTGAGGTGCGCCCCCGTGTGGGGGCGCAATGATTCCTTGCATCGCCGAATCCGCTACTATCCGTTCTAGATTCGTTACAACATCAGTGTGTGGTGGTCGAGCCCGCCAGCCCACGGCGCCGACCGGGCGGCGGGAACCTCGCCGACAGTGGGTTCGTTGCGTGGTTGACGTGTGCACCAACTGATGACGGTGGCGCCGCCCCGGCGGCGACCGAGAGGAGCCGGCTCGATGGCCGACCTTCGTTCCTCGAACCCCGTGCTGCGGCGCGGCGGGTTCGCGCCGCCGCCGACGCCCACCCCGGAGGAGCTCGCCAGCCACTACCGGCAGCCGACCACCCTCACCGTCGACGACGTGGTCGTGCACACGCTGGGGCTGTTCGCCCTGCTGGGTGTCGGCGGTGCTGTCGGCTGGGTGGTCGGGCGGGACGCCCCGGGCATCGCGCTGGCCGCCGGTCTCGTCGCGCTGGTCATCAGCCTCGTCGTGTCGATGCGCAATCGGCTGCGCCCGTCGCTGGTCATCGCCTTCGCGCTGATCGAGGGCGTCGCGGTGGGGGCGATCTCGCGCTTCTACGAGGACGACTTCGCGGGCATCGTCCCGCAGGCGCTGCTCGGCACCGGGCTGATCTTCGTCGCGATGCTCCTCGCCTACCGCAGCCGCCGGCTGCGGGCCACTCCGCGGATGGCCCGCATCGTCACCGGCGTGTTGTTCGGCGTCGTCCTGCTCAGCCTGGTCGACCTGGTCGTCAGGGCGGTCAGCGGGAGCCATCTGCCAGTGATCAACGACNCGACGCCGCTGGGCATCCTGTTCAGCGTGCTGGTGCTCGGTGTCGCGAGCCTCCAGTTCATCCTCGACTTCGACTACATCGAGCGGGCGATCGCCGCGGGCGCGCCGCGCTCCGAGGCCTGGCGGGCCGGCTTCGGCCTGCTGATCGGCTTCGTCTGGGTCTACCTGGAGATGCTGCGGCTGCTGTCCAAGCTGCGCCAGTAGCCCGGCGCCCGCCCGGACCGGGCTCAGCCGGAACGGTCCGGGCCGGCGGCGGTGGGTGTGACCCGCAGGATGCAGCGCTGATCGCGGACCATCGCCGCTCGGTAGTCGTCCCAGTCGGGATGCTCGCCGGAGATGTCGCGGTAGTAACCGACCAGCAGTTCCATCGCCGCCGGTAGCCGGACGATCTCCGCGGTGCCGGTGATCTGCACCCACGGTCCGAAGAAGTCGTCCGGCAGCACGCACAGCCGCACGGTCGCGTCGCGCTCGACATGGCCGACCTTGTACGCGGTGAGCCTGGTACTGATCAGCAGACGACCCTCGGCGTCCACCCCGACCGTCACCGGCGACATCTGCGGGCTGCCGTCCCGGCGGGTGGTGCTGAGCACCGCCCGGTGATGATCNCGGACGAACTCGGTGGCGGCATCAAGGTCCATCCGCACATTCTGTCCGACGGGACGTGACTCCCGCGACGTGGACCGCGGAAGGTGACCGAGGCCGGACGGGGCGGAGCGGCGGCGCCGTGGCGGCCGGCCAGGCCCGCCGCGACGCCCCGGGGCCTTACGCCCGGCTTGCCCGCCGCCGCAGGTCCGCCTCGTGGACGAGGGCGGCCGCGAAGCTGTGCGGCAGGTTGTGCTCGGCGCGTAGCCAGTTCACCCGTTCGGTGAAGCGCAGCAGGCCCGGACCGTCGTCCAGCCGGCTTAGCCAGTGGTTCACCCCGTGCCCCGTTGCCTTCGGAATCCGCTCGATGAGGCTCTGGTGGGTCTGNGGGGAGCGGTTGAGCGACATGCGCGCCTCCAGAAGTGAAACCCGACGTCAACGGCTCATGTCGCCAGCGTGCCCCATGCCACAGCAAAGGGCAAGGCCCCGTTCGGGCCTCGTGGGGTATCCTGCCCGGATGTCCGATGAGGTCAGTGATCTCAGTCGGGAGGTGGGTCTGCTCATCCGCCGTATCCGGGGATGGGCCGGCTCTTCCTGGGACGTCGCGGTGGGTTCGGGGATGACCCGGGCGGAGCGCACGGTTCGGCTGCTCGACGAGCTGGCCGCGCTCGGCGAACGGATCGGCACGGGTGCGCCCGTCGAGATGCGTCCGCCGAGGCTCGCCACCCACGCCCTGCCCGACCAGCTCGCCGTGCTCGCCGAGGACCTGCTGGCCGCGCTCGACGCCGCCGGCGCCACCCTTCCGTCCACCCGCGAGGTGCTGACCGACGCCCGCGCGGCGGTGACCCGGGCGCGTGCGGACCTCGACGGCGCCGGCTTTGGGTTCCGCGTGCGCTGATTGCGGCCGCCACCCCAGACCGACCGTTCGACCCGAGCGCATCGGCCGACCTGAGCGCGGCCGTCGGCTTCGGTGCACCGTTCGGTGTCAGTGCAGCCGCCAGGTGCTCCGGACGGCGTCGAGCACGTGCGCCGCGGCGATTCGCGCCCCGTCGAGGGTCAGGTGCACCCCGTCGCGGGACCGGGCGAGCACGTCCCGCCCGTCGGCGGCGGTCAGGTAGTCGCTGTAGGCGCCGCCGTGCGACAGCCACGGGGTCAGGTCGAGGTAGCTCGCGCCGCTCACCCCCGCCGCCGCGGCCGCCGTCGCCGCGTTCAGCCGATGGAAGTAGCCGTTCAACCGGTTGGAGCGGGCCGGGGGCAGGCTGAGCCACAGCAGCCGCCTGGCGCCGTTCCCGGTCCAGATTCGCATGACGACGCTGGCCCGCCGCTGGTACTCGGCCTCCCACTCGGCCGATCCGGCGGGCAGCACCGTCCTGTCGGGGAGCGTGATGCCCTGCCCGTCGTTGCCGCCCATGGCGACGATGACCAGCTCCGGGCTGCGCGCGGTGACCTGGTCGCGGGCATGGGCGGCCCAGTCGAAGAAGTCGGGCCGGACCAGGCCGGTGCCGAACCGGGTCTCGGTCTGTGCCCGGACCGTGCCCGGCGCCGTGTTCGTGATGGTGGGGCCGAGGGACTCGGTCAGGGAATCGCCGGTGACGAGCACCCGCAGCGGGTCGGCGGTGGTGGGCAGGCGCAGTGGGGCGGGGGCGGGCGGGGCGGTGGGTAGCTCGGCGGTGCCGGGGCGGCCCGGCACCGCCGCGTCCGCCGCGGCGCGGCTCGCCGCGGTCGCCAGCTCCGAGTCGCCGCCGCGCGGCGCGGTCCCGTGGCCGAAGGCGCGGGCCAGCCAGCGGTCCGGCGCGTCCAGGCGCGCCGTGTGCGTCACCCGCTCGATCGGCCGCGCCGCGCTCAGCACGAGGGTGCGGGTGAGCCCCGGACGCATGCCTTCGCCGGCATGGACCATGGCGGGGGCGCGCAGCACGGCGAGCAGCCCCAGCACGGCGACGACCAGCAGCAGGGCGCGGCGCGCCGGGACGGCGTCCGCCCCGACCTGCGGCGGGCGGGCGCGATGGCGTGGCTGGGCCGGCACCTCCTGCCTGGCTGGTTGGTGCGATGGACGGTCCTGGGCGAAGCGACGGCCCCGCGGTCCGCGGGGGATCCGCGGTGGCGGTCCGGCGGGCAGGGGTGCCGGGGCGGGCGGGGGCGCGGGGGCGGGGGTGGGGGCGGACGCCGGCGGCCGGGTCGGCACCGCATCGTCGCGCTCGGTCATGGTCGCGGGCTCCGTCGGCGGCTGGGGGAGGGGGAACCGGACCTCGTCTTCCGTGGTGCGTCGATTACCTTAGGTGATTTACCTCGCCCTGTTGGTCCTCTGCGCCCCGGCGGGCCGTCCTCAGAAGCGGAAATAGATGAAGGGGGCGACGTCCTGTTGCCCGACGACCGCGTAGATGACCATCATCGAGACGGTCAGCAGGACGATCTGCGGGCCGAGGCTCACCCGGGCGAACCGGGCCCGCGTCCCGGCCCACCAGCTCGGCGGGATGGCCGCCGTGGCCAGGCCCACCACGATCGCGGCCAGCACCGCGGGGGTGACCAGCGGCGCCGGGCCGCCCGCGGTGAACAGCCGCGCGAACAGCCGGCCCGCCGTGTCCAGATCCGGGGCGCGGAAGAGCACCCAGGTCGCGCAGACGAAGTGAAAGACGGCCAGCCGGGCCGCCCAGCCCCGCACGGGGCCGCCGACCCGGGCCGCACTCCCAGCGGCACTCCCAGTCGCACTCCCGGCGGCGCTCCGAGCGGCGTCGGCTGGCAGGGGAGTCACCACCACCCCGACCGGCTGGGGCGTGGGCGCCGGCGAGACGGCGCCCGCCCCGGCGTCGGTGGCTGCGCGCTGGGCGGTGAGGGGTTCGCCGAGGGGGGCGGGGGCGGCGGCGCGCGGCAGCGGTATGCGGACGAGCCCGGCGGCGGCCGCCCGCCTCGTCCGCCAGATCCGCAGTCGGCGCTCGGTGACCAGGGCCGCGCCGTGCAGTGCCCCCCACAGCACGAAGGTCCACGACGCGCCGTGCCACAGGCCTCCCAGAGTCATAGTGATCATGAGGTTCAGGTAGGTCCGGCGACGTCCGCGCCGGCTCCCGCCGAGGGGCAGGTACACGTAGTCGCGCAGCCAGCGCGACAGCGTCATGTGCCAGCGTCGCCAGAACTCCTGCAGGCTGCGTGACGCGTACGGCCGGTCGAAGTTGTCCGGGAAGCGGAAGCCGAGCAGCAGCGCGATCCCGATGGCGATGTCGGAGTAGGCCGAGAAGTCGCAGTAGATCTGGACGGCGTAGCCGTACACGGCGGCGAGGATCTCCGCGGACGAGTGCTGGCCCGGGGCGTCGAAGACCGGGTCGACCAGCCGGGAGGCGAGGACGTCGGCGAGCACCACCTTCTTGATCAGTCCCCNGAGGATGAGGAACGCCGCCCGGGTGGTCGGCACCCGGGCCGGGTCGCGCGGCGTGGCGAGCTGCGGGAGGAACTCGCTGGCCCGCACGATCGGACCGGNCACGAGATGCGGGAAGAACGCCTCGTAGACGGCGAAGTCGAGCAGCGGTGCCGGCGCGTTGATCCCCCGGTGGACGTCGATGACGTAGCTCAGCGCCTGGAAGGTGAAGAACGAGATCCCGATGGGCAGCGCCACCTGGAGCAGCGGGAGCGGCGCGGGCAGTCCGACGTCGGCCAGGGCGCGATCGACGGACAGCGCGAAGAAGCCGTAGTACTTGAACCAGCCGAGCAGGCCGAGGTCGCAGGCGATCGCGGCGGCGAGGATGCGGCGGTCCCGGAAGCGGTGGATCGCCCGCGCGGCGGCCTGGTTGATCAGGGTCGAGGCGACGATGAGCAGGACGAACCGGGCGTCGGCGAAGCCGTAGAAGAAGTACGACGCGGCGAGGATGAACGGCTTCCACAGCGCCGGCCGGGGCATCAGCAGCCAGGACAGCGTCATCACCACGACGAAGAACGCCGCGAACTCGATCGTCGGAAAGATCACGTATGGCCGTCCANGGAGATCGGGTGGGCGGCGGGTGGCGGGTGGCCCTTCGGGGGCCACATCGATACTCTATGAAGCTAAGAAGATACATAAAGTAGTGACCAGCCGGAGGGTGNGCGCTGACGCGTGGCGGGACGACCGGTGAGATCGGTCGCCTCGGCGGGCGCAGCGGCCCGAATGGGTGAGGTTGGCTCGATTCAGCCGGGAAGGCGTGCACGTCAGCCACGGGATGGCTACCTTCCGACCATGGGCATCGTCACGGTCAACGGCATCGACCTCGCCTACGAGATCCACGGCGACGACGACGGTCTGCCGTTGCTGATGATCGGCGGCCTTGGGCAGCAGCTCGTCGGCTGGCATCCCGACCTGCTCGCCGCGCTCGCCCGGCGCGGCTACCGGGCGATCGTCTTCGACAACCGCGACGTGGGCCTGTCCACCCACCTCGATCACCTCGGCCGGCCCGACCTCGGGGCGATCATCGCCGGACGCTTCGACCTCGCCCCCTACGGGCTCGCCGACCTCGCCACCGACGCGCTGGGCCTGCTCACCGCGCTCGGCGTCGAGTCGGCGCACCTGCTGGGCCTGTCGATGGGCGGCATGGTCGCCCAGATCGCGGCCCTGCGCAGCCCGGAGCGGGTCCGCAGCCTCACGTCGGTGATGTCGCACCCCGGCGACCACCGGGTGCAACCGACGCCGGAGGCCATCGGGTTGTTCCTGCGCCCGGCGCCGGAAGACGTGGAGCAGTCCGTTCTCGCCGCGCACGAGGCGCATCGGGTGCTCGGCTCGCCGGAGTTCGCGCCGGACGAGGCGTGGCTGCGCCGGCGCGCCGAGATCTACTGGGACCGCCGGGCCAGCCCCGACGGTGTGCTGCGCCAGGTCGCCGCGGTGCTCTCCGCCCCGGACCGCACCGCGGAGCTCGCCGGGCTGNGCCCGCCCACCCTCGTCGTCCACGGCGGCGCCGACCCGCTCGTTCCCGTGATCGGTGGCCGGCTCACGGCCGCGGCCATCCCGGCCGCGGAGCTGTTGGAGATCGACGGGATGGGCCACGACCTGCCCCGGCAGGTGTGGGACCGGGTGCTGGACAAGCTGGAGGACGTCGTCGACCGCGGGGAGGCCCCTCGGCGCCCCCTCGCCGCCGCGAGCTGAGCGGACGCGAGCTGAGCGGACGCGAGGCCCGTCGGGTCGCCGCCCACCGGCTCACGCGCCGGGTTTGACCACCATCAGGGCGACGACCACGACCCAGCAGGCGGAGCTCAGCACCGCGCCGCCGGTGACGGTGCCGAGCCGGCGCCGAGCGTCCCCACCGGCGTCGATCTCGGCGACGGCGTGCGACAGGCCGGGTGCGATGACCGCCAGGCAGATCCCGCACGCCACCACCCACAGCACCAGCGAGCCCAGCAGCCAGGAGTCGCTGAACGACCGCACGCTGCCGAACGACCCCTGGTGCACCATCCCCGCGCCGGTCACCGCGATNAGCAGCGAGGCCAGCCCGAACCCACGCACCAGTCGGGCGGCGAGCCGCAGCATCGGCAGGGCGCTCGGCCCGGCCCGCAGCAGCCGGGGGACCGCCGCGCAGACCAGGGTCAGCGGTCCGATGACGAAGATCGCGAGAAGGACGTGCAGGGTGAGGAGGAGCCCGAAGCTGCCCGGATGCGGCATGCGCAGACGGTACCGACTGACTCCTCCCGCTTGTACACCGACCGCTTGTACACCGCCTTTGGGCCGACTGTGCTGGTCCTGTGCCCCGTGTGCCCCGTGTGCCCCATGTGCCCCATGCACCTCGCCGGGGCTCGCGGGGCTCGCGCCTCAGAGCGGGTAGGACTGGTAGTAGAGCAGTTTCACCGCCTCGCCGAAGTGCGTCCCGTACAGGCGGTCGGTGGATCCGGCGTAGGCGTAGCTGACCACCCCGTCGATCCAGCCGTGGCCGGGCCCGAGCCGGCCGAACCCGGTGATGAACGGGCCGCCGCTCGCGCCCGCCGTCATCCGGCAGTGAACTCCGATCGCCGGGCCCCCGTACGGGTCGGCCGACCCGGGCCCGGCGCAGTAGATGAGCTGGTTGCCGTCGTACGGCAACAGGCGTGGATAGCCGAAGCTGTACTGCGGGTAGGTGTTCGGCAGGCCGAACGCGATGCCCTGCCCCCCGACCACGTCCTCGATGTNCCGGCCGCCGTGGGTGTTGAACAGTGCGAAGCCGGCGTCGACGTCGAAGCTCGAGCCGCTCGCCCAACCCGGTGTCACGGTCAGCCGGCGGGCGGTCCAGATGCCGTACGGCATGGTCCCGTCGACGTAGCCCGGGACGAAGGCGACCTGCTGGGCGAACTGCGCGCCGGTGCCGCCGTGCAGGCAGTGCCCCGCGGTCACGACGAGGTCGCGGACCGGGCTGGTCACCACGCTCGCCGAACACGCGAAATCGGCGCCGCCGATCGTGGTGAACAGCCGGCCGGTGGTCGCCGTGACCAGACCGCCCCGGGTGTACGGCGTGCCGTCGCTGGGCGGCGGCGGCGTGCTCGACAGTCCGGGGCTCGGGTCGTCGGCGAACGGCGTGCCCGCCGCCGCCGCGCCGGCGTTGGCATCGGCGCGGTCGGTGGTGTGGGAGCCGAAGGCCCGGTCGCGACGTTCGGTCGTCCAGTACCGTTCGACCGCGCGCTGCTCGGCGGCGGTCACCGCCCCGGGCGCCGACAGCGGCGCCGGCCGACCTTGGGTGATCTCGGCGGCGGGGTCGGCCGGCCGGACCGGCCCGGCGTCGGGACCAGCGATCGGCGGGCCGCCGGCCGCCGGCCGCACATCCGCGCCCGGTAGGCCGCCCAGTGCGTCTGGGCCGGGCAGGCCGTCCGCGAGGATCGCGCCGCCCGGCGCGGCCTGGGCGGGGTTGGCCGGCATGGCCGTGGGGGCGAGCCCCACGCCCGCGGCCAGCAGCACGGCGGCGACCAGCCGCGAACGGGCCGGTGGCCGGGGCCGCTGCTCGCGCTGCCGCAGGCTCGCCCGGTGCCTCGCGCCCGTCGCGCCCTCCCCTGCCCTCCGTGACTTCACGATCGCGCAGAGTAGCAGAATTCGAGATCTGGATGGTCGGGGCGCGACGGCCGCCTGCCGGGTGCCGGTCAGATCCCCCGCGGCGGGTGAGGGTCACGGGCCCCGGCCGGCCCGGGCGGTCGGCGGCGGGCCTTTCGGGTGCTGTGGGTGCGGCCGACCGTGACCCCGGCGGAGCGTGGCCGGTTGTGGGCCCTGTGGGTGTGGTCAGTCGGCGGGCGCGGCGAGGTGCTCGTGGGCCTGTGCCCAGGTGGGGGCGCCGGCGCCGGCCGGCGGGTGCCAGAAGACGAACCGGGACTGGGCCATGGCGGGTCCGAGGCGGCGCATCGCCTCCCGGTGGTGGGGGTCGCCGACGAACGCGTCCAGCGCGGCCCGGTCCGTCCACGCGGACAGGGTCAGGTATTCACGCCGCAGCGGCCGGGCGACGAGCGAGACGCCGAGGGCGCCGGGCGCGGCGAGCAGGGCTCGCCGGACGGCGAGTGCCGAGCGCAGCATCGTGACCGAGTGTCGGGCCGAGGTGAGGACGAAGCGCGAGGCCATGACCTCGATGGCACCGTCTTCGATGGCACCGTCTTCGATGGCGCCGACCTCGATGGCGCCGACCTCGATGGCGCCGACCTCGATGGCGCCGACCTCGGCGCCGGTGCCCGCGGGCTCGGCCGCGCCGGCCTTGCGGCCGGGCGGGGTGGTCCAGGAAATCGTCGNCACGGTGACCCACCTCCACAATAGTCTGACTCGGACCGTTGCTGGGGTCAGGATAGTCTCAAAGAGACGGTATGAGTCAAGCCGTATGATGGAGACCATGGCGGAGATCGTGCTGACACCGGTGTCGTATCTGGTCCTCGGGGAGGTGGCCCGCCGCGGCAGTGCCACGCCCTACGACCTCAAGGTGTCGGTCGCCGAATCGGTCGGGAACTACTGGTCGTTCCCGCACGCGCAGCTCTACAAGGAGCCGCCGCGCCTCGCCGAGGCCGGGCTGCTGGCCGAGGAACGGGAGGCCGNGGGGCGCCGCCGGCGCATCTTCCGGATCACCGACGCCGGTCGGCGCAGTCTGCAGGACTGGCTCTCCTCGGCCGATTCCGGGCGCACCGAACTGCGCGACCTCGGCCTGCTCAAACTCGCGTTCGCCGACCTCGGCCGTCCCGGCGACGTCGCCCGGCTCGCCCGTGCCCAGGCTGCCGCGCACCGGGCGCACCTGGAGGTCTACCGCACGCTGGCCGCGCTGCCGCCGGACGCCATGGTCTGGACGTTGCGGCGCACGCTGGACCTCNGGCTCGCCTACGAGCGGCTCGTGGCGGAGTTCTGGGAGCGGCTCGCCGCCGACCCCGTCGTCACTCGTATCCCCCCGCCCCCCGCCGAGCCCGCGCGGCCGGCGGGGGACACCCCGGGCGGGTCAGCGGGCGACGCGGTGGCGTCCCCGGGAACGCAGGTAGTCCCGGATGACGTAGCTGCCGAGGGCGGTGGGGTCGGGTGACAGGACCCGCCCGCCGTTGCGGCGGGCCATCTCCTCGACGAACTGCACGAGCCGCGGCTCGTCGTCGAGCATGAACACGTTGATGGTCACCCCGCGGCGGGTCAGCCGGTCCACCTCGGCCAGGGTCAGCTCCAGGGTCTCGGGCATCGGCGGCCAGGAGAACGACGGAGTGCCGTCGCGCAGCAGGTGCGCGGTGGGCTCCCCGTCGGTGACGACCATGACGACCGGCTCGGCCTGCGGGTACCGGCTGAGCAGCCGGCCGGCGATGAGCAGGGCGTGCTGCAGGNTGGTGCCCTGGACCATCTCGGAGTCCAGGCCGGCGAGCTCCACCGGCCGCAGTTCGCGGGCGTAGTCCGAGAAGCCGATGATGTGGATCTTGTCCTGTGGGAACGACGTGCTGACGAGGGTGTGCAGCGCCAACGCCGTCGACTTCGCGATCCCCCACGTCCCGCGCAGGGCCATCGAGTAGGACAGGTCGACGAGCAGACAGACCGCGGCGGTGGTGCGCCGCTCGGTCTCGGCGACCTCGAAGTCGCCGACCTCCAGCCGCACCGGCCGGCCCTTGCCGGTCGGCCCGGCGCGCAGCACGGCGTTACGCACCGTGCGGACGACGTCGATCGGTTGGGTGTCGCCGAACTGCCAGGCCCGCGAGGTGCCGAGCAGGTCGCCGGCGGAGCCGGCGTCGGTGAGGTTGTGGTCGCCGCGGCCGCGGGCGGAGACCTGGCGAAAGATCCGGGCCAGCGCCGCCTGCCCGATCCGGCGGACCGCGCGGGGGGTGAGCTCCAGGCTGCCGGCCCGGCGGGTGATGAACCCCTGCTGCTCCAGCTCCCGCTCGATCTGCTGCAGGCTGCGCAGGTCGTCGACGGCGGAACGGCCCAGCGCCCGAGCGACCGCATCCGGGTCGATGTCCTCCAGCGAGGCCCCGGCGTAGTCCTNCCCGAGCGCGGCGGCGAGCTCGTCGAGTTCCGCGAGTTCCTCCAGCGCCGAGGTGGCGTCGCCGAGGCCCAGCGGCTCGTCTCCGGTGAGGCCCTCGCCGAGCCGGCCGCCGCGCCCACGGGCCCGGCCGCCCCAGTTCAGGTCCGGGCGGGAGGCGCGCAGCGCCTGGGCGAGCCGGGACATCTCGGCGGCCAGGCCCAGGTCCTCCATGGCGGTGGACATCAGATCGGCGAGCTCGGAGCGCTGCTGCGGGGTGAGCCCGGCGAGCAGCCGGGCGGCCGCCGCCGCACGGCGCGCCAGCGCGTCGACCAGCTCCTCGAGCGACTGCGGGTTCTCCGGGAAGAAGTCGCCGTACTGGGACATGAACTCGGCGAACGCGGCGTCGGTGTCCTCGCCGCGGGCGTCGGCCTCCAGCAGGGTGTTCAGCGACCCGATCATGTCCCGGATGCGGGCGAAATCCTCCGGCGTCGCCCCTTCCAGGGCCTGCTTCATGNCCCTGAACTGGCTGTCGAGGACCTCTCGGCGCAGCAGCTCGGAGATCTTCTCGTAGGTCTCGCGGGCCTGCGGGGAACGCCAGTCGTACTCGGCCAGCGACCGCACCGCGCGCGCCGGGTCGGCGGGCAGCGCGTCGAGCTCGGCCTCCCGCAGGCGGGCCTCATCCGACGGGTCGGGGAACAGCGCCGCCCGCTCCTGCCCGACGGCCGTGTCGAGCAGTCGGCGGACCTCCTCCAGGGTGCCGTCCATCCGGCCGCGGGACCGGGCCTCGCGCCGGCGCCGCTCGATGGCGCGGCGCATGTCGTCCAGCCCGCGACGGCCCGGCATGCCGCGGCGCAGCAGAGCCTCCAGCGCCTCCCGGGGGGTGCGCCCCTCCAGGATCTGGCGGGACATCTCGTCGAGCGCGCCGGCCGCGGTGAAGGGGGAGGCGAGCGGGTCGGGCCCCCCGTCCCAGGGGCCGTAACGGAATGCGCCGGAGCTCACCGGGGTCCTCCCACGGGGGTCATGTCAGGAGCCGTAGACCGTCCGGCCCGGCAGCTCTTCCTTCGCCAGCCGGCGGTTGAGGTGCAGTCCCTCCATCGCCAGCTCCAGCGCCGCCGCGGCGAGGCCGGGCGACTCCGCGCCATCCACGCCGAGTCGGTTCAGGATCGCCGCGAGACCGGGCACCGGACCGACCCGGCGCAGCAGCTCGGCGGCGGGCACCATGTCGCCCGTCTCGACCGGGCCGTCGGCGTCGAACCGGTTCTGCAGCCCGGTGAGGTCGGCCCCGGCGAGGCGGGCCCGGAACGTCTCGGCGATCGCGCGGCGCAGCAGCAGCGCGAGCACCTCGTCCTCGCGCCCCTCCTCGAGCTGGTCGAACTCGACCTTGCCGCGCACCGCCGGCACGATCGCGGCGAGGTCGACCACCCGGGCGGTGGGCGTCTCCTCCCCGGTCAGCGCCGCGCGGCGGACCGCGGAGGCGGCCACCGTCTCGGCCGCGGCCACCGCCAGCCGGGCCGACACCCCCGAACGCTGGTCGACCTGTGGGGCGTCGCGGACGAGCCGGGTGAACCGGGCCACGATCTCCAGCAGGTGATCGGCGAGCTCGGGAGTGCCCAGCGGCGAGCCCGCCCAGGAGATCACGGACTCCTGGCGGATCAGCGCGAGCTCGTCGGCGAGCTGCAGCGGGTAGTGGGTGCGCACCTCGGCGCCGAAGCGGTCCTTGAGCGGGGTGATGATCCGGCCGCGGTTGGTGTAGTCCTCGGGGTTCGCCGAGGNCACCAGCAGCAGGTCGAGCGGCAGGCGCAGCAGGTAGCCGCGGACCTGGATGTCGCGCTCCTCCAGCACGTTGAGCAGCGACACCTGGATGCGCTCGGCGAGGTCGGGCAGCTCGTTGACGCTGAAGATGCNGCGGTTCGTGCGCGGCACCAGGCCGTAATGCACCGTCTCCGGGTCGCCGAGGGTGCGGCCCTCGGCGACCTTCACCGGGTCGACGTCGCCGATCAGGTCGCCCACGCTGGTGTCCGGCGTGGCGAGCTTCTCGCCGAACCGGTCGGAGCGGTGGCGCCAGCCGATCGGAAGCTCGTCGCCGAGCTGGGCCGCCAGCGCCCGGCAGCGGCCGCAGACCGGCGCGTACGGGTGGTCGTTGATCTCGCAGCCGGCGACGGCGGGCGACCACTCGTCGAGCAGGCTCACCAGGGTGCGGATGAGCCGGGTCTTGCCCTGGCCCCGCTCGCCCAGGAAGACGATGTCGTGACCGGCCAGGATGGCGCGCTCGACCTGCGGCAGGACGGTCTCGTCGAACCCGACGATGCCCGGGAAGCGGGGCGTGTCGCCCTTCATCAGGGCGACGAGGTTGTCGCGCAGCTCCGTGCGGACGGTTCGGTGAACGTGCCCGCTGCGGCGAAGCTCACCCACCGTNGCATAGGGCGGAGCGGTATCCGCCGGCGCGGTGGCCGGGGATGTCGCGGTCGGTGGCATGGAATGACGGGGCGGTGCCGGCAGATCCTCCACGCGTCGACGGTACGTCGACACCGCCCGCGACGCAGCCAAGTCGGCTGCCGTCCGCTGCAGGCGTAGTCGGGGGTACGCCGCCCGCCCCCGCCCGAAGGAGCCCGCCCCCGCCCGAAGGAGCCCGCCCCCGCCCGAAGGAGCCCTCTTCCCGCCGACCGGCCCAGCCGGGCGGGCCGGCTCCTAGGTGCCGGCGCGCCAGCCACGATGGGTGACCCCCGGTCCGGCCGAAGTGGCATGGCCGAACCAGGCTCCGGTGCCGTCAGGAGCCGTAAGGTGCGACCGAGACGATCTCGACCTTCGCGGAGCGGCCGTTGGGAAGCGTGTAGCTGACGGTCTCGCCTGCCTTGTGGCCGTTCACGGCACCGCCGAGCGGGGAGGCGGGGGAGAACACGTCGATGGGAGTGCTGTGGTCCTCGCGGGAGCCGATGAGGAACTTCTCGGTCGCCTGCTCGCCGGGGAAGCGCACCTCGACGACCGTGCCCGGACCGGCCTCACCGGTGGTGTTGGGCGCCTCGCCCACCTGCGCGTCGCGCAGCAGGTCGGCGAGCTGGCGGATCCGGGCCTCCTGCTTGCCCTGCTCCTCCTTGGCGGCGTGGTAGCCACCGTTTTCCTTGAGGTCGCCNTCCTCACGGGCCGCCTCGATCTTGGTCGCGATCTCCGTGCGCCAGGGGCCGGTGAGGTAGTCGAGCTCGGAGCGGAGCCGGTCGTATGCCTCCTGAGTGAGCCAAGTCTGCTGCGTCACGCGGGTCACGCTCCTCGGTGAACATCAAAAGGGTCACGATATCAAGGTGAATCAAGGAATCCAGGGTCGAGCCCGCTGACTCCTCACGGCGGCTGCTCCACCACCGGGAGACCCCAGACCAGCGGTTCTACCCTCCTGGGTGAACCGTCAGTCCGTGGTTTCGACCATGACCGCACGCCTGGCGGAGNGGGAGCGTGGCGAACGGGTGCCGCACTCCATCGGTCCCCCGGGGCCGGACCGACACCGATGTCGGTACGCCGGCCGGCGACGTCGCACCCGTCACTGCATGCGCGGACGGTGCATTGTGCCACGTCGTTGGGTGACTTTTCCAGATCAAACGTGGAGGCGGGCTCCATGGTTCCGCACAGTGGTGTAGCACGGCGGTCACGTCACGGCCACCCGGGTCGATGGCCGCGGTCTGGCCCGGCCGTCAGCGACAATGGTGGCATGCCTTCGGTCGACGAGCGGCATGGCCTGCGTCTCATGGCCATCCATGCCCACCCCGATGACGAGTCCAGCAAGGGCGCGGCCACGATGGCGCGTTACGCGAGCGAAGGCGTGGACGTGCTGGTCGTGACGTGTACCGGTGGTGAGGAGGGCAGCATCCTCAACCCGGCGATGGACTCACCCGGCGTCGCCGAGCGCATCACCGAGATCCGCCGTGAGGAGATGGAGAACGCCCGGCGCATCCTCGGCGTGCGCCAGGAGTGGCTCGGCTTCGTCGACTCCGGCCTGCCCGAGGGCGACCCNCTGCCGCCCGTGCCACCGGGGCGCTTCGCCACCACGCCACTGACCGCGGCGGCCCAGCCCCTGGTCAGGCTGATCCGCACCTTCCGGCCGCAGGTCATCACGACCTACGACGAGTCCGGCGGTTACCCGCACCCCGACCACATCATGACGCACAAGATCAGCATCGAGGCGTTCGAGGCGGCCGGCGACCCCGAGCGCTATCCCGAGGNGGGGGNGGAAGCCGGGTTCGCCCCCTGGCAGCCGCTCAAGCTGTACTACCACCTCACCTTCCACAAGGAGCGCATCCTGGCGCTGCACGAGGCGCTGCTGGCCCGCGGACTGGAGTCCCCCTACACGGAACGCCTGGACGAGTGGGCCGACCGGGCGGCGGACGCGGGCCGGCTCACCACCCGGGTGCCGTGCGCGGACTGGTTCTCGACCCGCGATCGAGCCCTGATCGCGCATGCCACCCAGGTCGACCCCACCGGATGGTGGTTCCGGGTTCCGCTCGACGTGCAGCGGGAGGCCTGGCCCACCGAGGACTACCAGCTCGCCCGCTCGCTGATCGAGGTCGGCACGCTGCCCGAGGACGACCTGTTCAACGGCGTGTGATCGTGCGCACGGCGGGTGGCCGGCCGGCCGGCGGGGGCCGATCGGCGCCCACCTCGGGCGGTCCAGCGCGGCGTAATGTCGGGGGTGGGTACCGCCGGGAGCCCACGGCGCACCGCCCGCTGGGGCGGAGCCGGCCGCGCGCTCGCGCGGCGCAGCGGCGGGCTGACCGCAGAGTTTGGACCCGGGTGTGAGGACGTCACCGTGAACGAGATCTTCGCCGGTTCGGTGCTGGCCGAGCAGGAGCACAGCGCGGGCGGTCTTGGGTTGCTCATCGTCGTGGGGCTGATCGTGGTCTCCACCGGGCTGTTCTTCATGCTCTCGAGGAGCCTGCGCCGAATGCGCGCGAACGTGGCGAACGGTGATTTCCTCGGGGTCGAGTCCGACCGGCTCAGCGGCCCGGTCGATCCCCGCCAGGCGATCCGCCGCCGGTCGGTGCTGGCCGGCCGGCGGGGCCCGGTGATCGACGGCGAGGTCGGCGGCGATGCCGCGGCCACGGGTGGCGCGGGCGAGCATCTTGACCTGCCCGTCCAGCCCGGCCCCCCGTCCTCCGGCGGCTGAGCCGGGAGCCCCACCACACCATCGCTGCTTCCCTGCCCTTCCAGAGGGTTCTGTGCCCGATTGATCCCTCTGGAAGGGCAGGGTAAGGCCGGAGCGGTCAGCCCAGGGCGATGTTGACGATGCGGCCGGGGACGATGATGACCTTCTTGATGGAGCGGCCCTCGGTCTGGCGCGCGTAGTCGGGGTGCGCGGTGAGCAGCTCGCGGATCACGGGCTCCGCGNCACCGTCGGGCACCTGGAGGGTGAACCGCACCTTCCCGTTCACCTGGACCGGGATGGTCCGCTCGGACTCGGCGGCCAGCGCCGGGTCGCCCACGGGGAAGGCCGCGCGGCTCACCGACTCGCTGTGCCCGAGCCGGGTCCACAGCTCCTCCGCGATGTGCGGAGCCAGCGGCGCGGCCATCAGCACCAGCGGCTCGGCCAGCGCCCGGGGGGTCGCGGACTGGCCGTACCGCTTCGAGACGAAGTTCGTCAGCTCGATGAGCCGGGCGACGGCCGTGTTGAACCGCAGGCCCGCGTACTCCGCCNCCAACGTGATGATCGTCCGATGCAGGACGCGGGTGGCCTCGGCGTCCAGTTGCTCGTCGGAGACGGCGACCGTCCCGCTGCCCTCGTCGACGACCGCGCGCCACAGGCGCTGCAGGAACCGGTGCGAGCCGACGATGTCGTCGGTGTGCCAGGGCCGGTCGGCGTCGAGCGGACCCATCGCCATCTCGTAGACCCGCAGGGTGTCGGCGCCGAACCGGTCGTACATCTCGTCCGGGCTGACGCTGTTCTTCAGGCTCTTGCCCATTTTCCCGGAGCGGCGGTCGACCGGCGCCCCCTGGTGGGTGAACCGGCCGTCGCCGCTCGCCTCCACCTCGGCCGCCGGGACGTACATCCCGCGGGCGTCGGTGAACGCATCGGCCTGGATGTAGCCCTGGTTGAACAGCCGCTTGAACGGCTCCTTGGACGAGACGTGCCCCAGGTCGTAGAGGACCTTCTGCCAGAACCGGGCGTAGAGCAGGTGCAGCACCGCGTGCTCGACGCCGCCGACGTAGAGGTCGACGCCGCCGTCGCCGGCCGCCGCGCCCGGCTTGGCCATCCAGTACCGCTCGACGGTCTCGTCGACGAACCGCTCGGTGTTGGTCGGGTCCAGGTAGCGCAGGTGGTACCAGCAGGACCCGGCCCACTGCGGCATCGTGTTCGTCTCGCGCCGGTAGCGCTTCGGGCCGTCACCGAGGTCGAGGGTGACGCTCGCCCAGTCGGCCACGCGGGCCAGCGGCGGTACCGGATCGCTCTCGTCGTCCTCGGCCATCGCCGTCGGCCGGAAATCGGTCATCTCGGGCAGCTCGACGGGCAGCAGCTCGTCCGGGACGGCATGCGGCAGGCCGTCGTCGTCGAAGACGATCGGGAACGGCTCGCCCCAGTAGCGCTGCCGGGAGAACAGCCAGTCCCGCAGCCGGTAGGACCGGGCCGACCGGCCCGCGCCGAGCTCCTCCAGCCAGGCGACGGTCGTCTTGATCGCGTCGGTCTTGCCCAGGCCGGTGAGCACCGGGGCTCCCGCCGGGCCGGGCAGGTAGGCGCCCTCGCCGCTGAACGCGTCCGGCCACGCCGACGGCGGCGCGCCGGGTGTCACGTCGCGCTCGGCGTACCACGGCTCGTCGGGCGCCAGCACCGCCGGGATCGGCAGGTCGAAGGCGCGCGCGAAGCTGAAGTCCCGGCTGTCGTGCGCCGGCACGGCCATGATCGCGCCGGTGCCGTAGCCGACGAGGACGTAGTCGGCGAGGAAGACCGGGATCTCCGCGCCGCCCACCGGGTTGCGGACATAGGCGCCGGTGAACACGCCGGTACGGTCGATCTCCTCGCCGCGTTGGCGGTCGCTGCGCTGCGCCGCGAAGGCCCGGTAGGCCTCGACCGCGGCGCGCGGCGTCCAGGTCGGGTCGGCGGCAGCGGTCTCAGTAGCGGTCTCAGTAGCGGCCTCGGGGGCGCCGTGGCCGGCCGGGAAGCGCCAGCCGGCCGGGGTGCCCGCCGGCCAGGCGTCGGCGACCAGCGCGTCGACCTGCGGATGCTCGGGCGCCAGCACCAGGAAGGTCGCCCCGGCGAGGGTGTCCGGGCGGGTGGTGTAGACCTCGATGCGCGGCGCGGGGGAGGACCCGGCGGTGCCGGTGACCGCGTCCGTCGTGCCGGCTGGGCGGGTCGTGCCGCCTGCGCCGGTAGCACCGGGGGTGACGAGGGCGAATTCGACGCTCGCGCCGTCGCTCGGGCTGATCCAGTTGCGCTGCATCTGCTTGATCGAATCCGACCAGTCGACCAGGTCCAGGTCGGCGACCAGCCGTTCGGCGTAGGCGGTGATCCGCAGCACCCACTGCCGCAGCGGCCGGCGGAACACCGGGTAGTTCCCGATGTCGCTGCGGNCCTCGGCGGTGNCCTCCTCGTTCGCCAGCACGGTGCCGAGCCCGGGGCACCAGTTGACGAGCTGTTCGGAGATGTAGGCCAGGCGGTGGGCGTCGACGACCCGGCGGCGGGCGACCCGGTCCAGCTCGGCCCAGGGCAGGCCCGCCGGGTTCGCGGCGCGCACGGCGTCGACCGACACGGCGGTGGTGCCGGCGGCGGGGCCGGCCACCGGCGAGCGGGTGCCGGCCTCGAACTCGGCGATCAGCTCCGCGATCGGCCGCGCCCGGCCGGCCTGCGGGTCGTACCAGGCGTCGAAGATCTGCTCGAAGATCCACTGCGTCCAGCGGTAGTACCCGACGTCGGTCGTGGCGATCTCGCGGCGGGTGTCGTGGCCGAGCCCCAGTCGGGAGAGCTGCCGACGCATGTTGGCGATGTTGGCGTCGGTGGTCGTGCGCGGGTGCTGGCCGGTGTTGATGGCGTACTGCTCGGCGGGCAGGCCGAAGGCGTCGTAGCCGAACGGGTGCAGCACATGGCGGCCGGACATCCGCAGGTAGCGGGCGAACACGTCGGTGCCGATGTACCCGAGCGGATGCCCGACGTGCAGGCCGGTGCCGCTGGGGTAGGGGAACATGTCCATGATGTAGAACGGCTCGCGCCCGGCGACCTCGTCGAAGCCCGCGGCCAGCGGCCCGACCGGGTTCGGCGAGTTGAACGTCCCCTCGTCGGCCCACCGACGCTGCCAGCGGCGCTCGATGTCCGCGGCGAGCCGGGCGTCGTAGCGGAACCCCGGCTCGTCGCCGGTCCTGGCGGTGGGCGTGGCGCCGGATGAAGATGCGGCGCCGGACGGGGCTGCCGTGGCGTTCGCGGCGCCGGCGTCGGTGCCGTGCTCGGCCGTCTCACTCATTCGCTCGTGCCACCCCAACTCGTTGGTACTCCGACCCTGCGACAACCCTTCCGAGCGCCCGCGACGACCCTTCGACCGCTCTCGCGGCGCAACGGCGGCCTGGCGGACGGCGATCGAGCGAGTGGACGGCGGACGGGCGAGCGAGCGGAGGAGCCGGGATCGTGCCTTTCTCCGAGCGTATCCGGTCCCGTGCACCCCGGTTCCGACCGCACGCCACCACGAGCGGACCGGGCCGGTCGACCCGCCCCGGTTGCGGCGGTGGTCTGGCCTGAGCTCGGTTGGGTACCGAGAGTGCACCAGCCGACACGCCAGAAGCTGGCCGGGCAGGGTCCGGTCGGGGGTGCCGATGGCCACAGTCGGCGCGCCGGGGCACGGGTGGGGGCATAGCCGCTCGCCGCTTTGGTTGCATAGCCAGTGACCCGGGGTTCCACAGACCCGGGCGACGCCAGACCCTGAGGAGTTGCCCGGTGCCGAACAAGCTGGCGGAGCAGACGTCTCCGTACCTGCTCCAGCATGCGGACAACCCCGTCGACTGGTGGCCGTGGTGCCCGGAGGCGTTCGCGGAGGCGGCCCGCCGCGGGGTGCCCGTGCTGCTCTCGGTGGGCTATGCCTCCTGCCACTGGTGCCACGTCATGGCGCACGAGTCGTTCGAGGACGTGGTCACCGCCGCCTACATGAACGACCACTTCGTCAACATCAAGGTGGACCGGGAGGAGCGGCCGGACGTCGATTCCGTCTACATGGACGTCACGGTCGCCCTGACCGGTCACGGGGGTTGGCCGATGACGGTCTTCCTCACCCCGACCGCCGAGCCGTTCTTCGCCGGCACCTACTTCCCGCCCCGACCCCGGCCGGGCATGGGGTCGTTCCGCCAGGTCATGGAGGCCGTGGTCGCCGCCTGGCAGACCAGGCGGGCGGAGATCGAGGAGTCGGGCGCCGACATCGCCCGCCGGCTGGCGGAGGCGGCGGCGCGCGGCCCGGTGGCCGGGCTCGCCGCGAGCCCGACGTCCGGCGTCGCCGACGAGCTGAGCCCGCCGCTGCTGGACACGGCCGTCGCGGGCCTGTCCGCCCGGTTCGACGCTCGGCACGGCGGATTCGGCGGGGCGCCGAAGTTCCCGCCGTCCATGGTCGCGGAGATGCTGTTGCGCCACGCCGCCCGCACCGGCGACGAGCACAGCCTGGAGATGGTGGCGCTCACCTGCGAGCGGATGGCCCGCGGCGGCATGTACGACCAGCTCGCCGGCGGCTTCGCCCGCTACAGCGTCGACGCGACGTGGACCGTCCCGCACTTCGAGAAGATGCTCTACGACAACGCCCAGCTGCTGCGGGTGTACCTGCACCTGTGGCGGGCCACCGGCTCGCCGCTGGCCCGGCGGGTGGTCCGGGAGACCGCGGCGTTCCTGCTCGCCGACCTGCGCACCCCGCAGGGCGGGTTCGCCTCGGCGCTCGACGCGGACGCGGTGCCGGCGGGCGTCCCGGCGGCCCACGCGCAGCCCGAGGAGGGCGCGAGCTACTCGTGGACACCCGCCGGCCTGCGCGCCGCCCTCGGCGCGGACGACGGCGCCTGGGCGGCGGAGATCTTCGGTGTCACCCCGGAGGGCACGTTCGAGCACGGGACGTCCGTGTTGCAGTTGCCGGCGGACCCGCCCGACGCGGCGCGCTTCGCGGCGGTGCGCGCGACCCTCGCCGCCGCCCGGGCCGGCCGTCCGCAGCCCGCCCGGGACGACAAGGTGGTCGCCGCCTGGAACGGGCTGGCGATCGCCGCCCTCGCCGAGGCCGGCGTGCTGCTCGATGAGCCGGCCTGGATCCGCGCCGCCGAGGACGCGGCCGTGCTGCTGCGCGACGTCCATCTCGTGGCGGGCCGGTTGCGGCGCACCAGCCGGGACGGCCGGGTCGGGACGAACGCCGGTGTGCTGGAGGACTACGGCGACGTCGCCGAGGGGCTGCTGACCCTGCACCAGGTCACCGGGGATCCGGAGTGGCTGACCCTGGCCGGCGAGCTGCTCGACGTGGTCCGGGCCCGGTTCGCCGCACCGGACGGCGGCTTCTTCGACACCGCGGACGACGCGGAGGCACTGCTGCGCCGCCCCCGCGACGACTCGGACTCGGCGACCCCGTCGGGCCAGGCGGCGGTGGCGGGTGCCCTGCTCACCTACGCGGCCCTGACCGGCTCGGCCGAGCACCGGCGCACCGCCGAGGCGACCGTCGCCCGGTTCGCGCCGCTGCTGTCCCGCGACGCCCGGTTCGCCGGCTGGGCCGGGGCGGTCGCCGAGGCGCTGCTCGCCGGGCCGGCCGAGGTTGCCGTCGTGGACAGTCCGGCCCTGGAACGGCTCGCCCGGCTGGGCACCGCGCCGGGGGCCGTCGTGGTGACCAGCGGGCCGTTGGTCGCCGGGCGGGGGGCCCCAGGGGNGTACGTCTGCCGGGACTTCGTCTGCGAGCTACCCGTGCATACCGCGGAGGAGGTCCGCAGTCAGCTCGGCGTGAAGGTCGCCACCTGAGGCCCCAGGCACTTTCACTCGTGACCCGGTAAGCGTGTAATCGTCGGCGGGGTGTGTCGGCGCGCACCCCGGCGGGGCCACGGCTCCGGACCAGTTCGGCAGGCCGGGCCCGTCCGCGGGCCCGGCCCGGGGGACCTGAGGAGACTCGTCATGTCCGGTCCGCGTGGGCGCGGTTATGGCAGGCCGGGGGACCGGGCGGAGTCGGTGCCGGCGCAGGACGCGCCGGACTGGTTCGCGGCCCACATCCCCGCCGGGTGGTTCACCGGCCCGCCGGCCGTGGTCGTCGACCGGGACGAGATCACCGTCGTCGGGGAGCTCCCCGTCGAGGAACCCCTCCTTCACTCCGGAGGGGTGGAGCTGCCGGCTGGGCGTGATCCGGAGGCCGCCGCCCTGATCCGCCGCTTCCGCGAGCGCACCCGGGACGAGCGGATCGCCATCGCCGCCGAGGCCGAGCGGCGCTACGGGCGCAAGGTCGCGTGGGGGGCGACCGCCGGCACGGCCAGCGAGCTGTTCACCGTGCTGTCCGTGCCGGTGATGACGCGGCTGCGCCAGCCGGAGCGTCAGGTGCTGGACACGCTCGTCGAATCCGGCGTGGCACGCAGCCGCAGCGAGGCGCTGGCCTGGTGCGTCCGGCTGGTCGGGGACAACTCCGACACCTGGCTGCGCCAGCTTCGCGAGGCCCTCGAACAGGTCGAGAAGATCCGCTCCGAGGGCCCCGGCCGCTGACCTCTCCTCCTGCGCTCCTCCTGCGCCGCCGTGTGTCGGGCGGGTTGGGCGGGTCGGGCGGGTTGGGCAGCGGGTCGGGCGGGTCAGTAGATCGCGAACATCAGGGCGATGTAGTGGCAGGCCGCGGCGACGAGGGTGAAGGCGTGGAACACCTCGTGGTAGCCGAAGGTCGCCGGGGCCGGGTCCGGTCGCCGCGCGGCGTAGACGACGGCACCAAGGCTGTAGCAGACGCCGCCGACCAGCAACAGGACCATCGAGGCGATCCCGGCCCGGTGGGCGAGCTCCGGGATGACGAAGATGGNGACCCAGCCGAGGGCGATGTACAGCGGCACGGTCAGGTACCGCGGGGAGTGCAGCCACAGCATCCGGATGGTCACGCCGAGTGCCGCTCCGCCCCACACCACGGCCAGGACCACGCGAGCCGTGCTCGCCGGCATCGNAAGGAGGGCAAAAGGGGTATAAGTCCCGGCGATGAAAATAAAGATCATTGAATGGTCGAGGCGTTTCATGCGCGCTCGAGCACGTGACGTCGACCACATCGTGCGATGGTAGAGCGCGCTCGTTCCGAACAGCGCCGCAATACTCAGTGCGTATATCGCGATCCCCAGTCGGGCACGGAGCGTGGTGGCCAGCGCCACGGCAAGGAGACCCAGTGCAAGGCTTACGGGGAATGCCCCGGCATGTAGCCATCCCCGCATACGTGGTCGCACCAGGTCACGGGGGTGGGCGGGGCCGTCCGCCTGCGGAGGCCCGGCGGGCTGCTGCGTGAGGGAAGCCACGCCGAGGACGATAACCCGAGGCTTCCGCCAGCCACGAGACGGAGTCACCCGGCGGCGGTCCGTCCGTACCGGTGCGTGATGGATCCGACGCTTCTGTCCACTCGCTATCGCGCGACTGCGGGGGGAACGCGCGGTACAGTCTAATGATCCTGAACGCGGCCTCGAACTGCCCCTGTACCGCGGGTTTTGTCAGCGCGTGAACGAATACGTTCGAGTACTGAAGTCGGCACCTGCGCACGGGGCAAGAACGCGGCGGGTTCGACTCGACCGGAGGTGTGAGCTGTGACGACCGCGGCACAGATTCCGGGGCTGGAAGCGGCCCCGACGAAGCACGCCAGGCTGGTCGCCTGGGTGCGTGAGATCGCCGAACTCACCCAGCCGGAACGGGTTGAGTGGTGCGACGGATCGGAGGCCGAGTTCGACCGGTTGACCAGTCTCCTGATCGAGAAGGGGACCCTGGTCCGGCTGGACGACGAAAAGCGTCCCAACAGCTTTTACGCCGCCTCGGACCCCAGCGACGTGGCCCGGGTCGAGGATCGCACCTACATCTGCTCCGAGAAGGCCGAGGACGCCGGCCCCACGAACAACTGGATGGACCCGGCGGAGATGCGGGTCAAGCTCCAGGGCCTGTTCGAGGGCTCCATGCGCGGTCGCACGATGTATGTCGTGCCATTCTGCATGGGTCCGCTCGGATCGCATATCTCGGCCCTCGGGGTCGAAATCACCGACTCGCCTTACGTTGTCATTTCAATGCGCACCATGACCCGTATGGGAGCGCCCGCACTCGAACAGCTCGGTGAAGACGGCTTCTTTGTGCCNGCGGTGCATTCGCTTGGCGCTCCGTTGGAGTCCGGTGCGGCCGACGTCGCTTGGCCGTGCAACACGACGAAGTACATCACCCATTTCCCGGAGACCCGCGAGATCTGGTCTTATGGATCGGGTTACGGCGGTAACGCACTGCTCGGCAAGAAATGCTACGCACTGCGCATCGCGTCCGTCATGGCGCGCGACGAGGGCTGGCTCGCCGAGCACATGCTCATCCTCAAGCTGACGTCGCCCGCGGGCAAGGTTCACTACATTGCCGCGGCTTTCCCGTCGGCCTGCGGAAAGACCAACCTCGCGATGCTCATTCCCACCCTTCCCGGGTGGAAGGCGGAGACTGTCGGTGACGACATCGCATGGATGCGGTTCGGTGAGGACGGCCGGCTCTACGCTGTCAACCCCGAGGCCGGCTTCTTCGGTGTCGCCCCCGGCACGGGTGAGCAGACCAACCCGAACGCGATCAAGACGCTGTGGGGCAACACGGTCTTCACGAACGTGGCCCGCACCGACGACGGCGACGTCTGGTGGGAGGGGCTGACCAAGCAGGCCCCGGGGCACCTCACCGACTGGAAGGGCCACGACTGGACCCCCGAGTCCACCGAGCCCGCCGCGCACCCCAACGCCCGCTTCACCGTCCCCGCCGGGCAGTGCCCGACCATCGCCTCCGAGTGGGAGGACCCGAAGGGCGTGCCGATCTCGGCGATCCTGTTCGGTGGGCGCCGGGCGACCGCGGTTCCGCTGGTCACCGAGGCGCCCGACTGGCGGNGCGGGGTCTTCTTCGGCTCGATCGTCGCCTCCGAGACGACCGCGGCCCAGGCCGGCGCGATCGGCAAGCTGCGCCGCGACCCGTTCGCGATGCTCCCGTTCTGCGGCTACAACATGGCCGACTACTTCGCCCACTGGCTCGAGGTCGGCCAGAAGGCCGACCAGGCGAAGCTGCCCCGGATCTACTACGTGAACTGGTTCCGCAAGAGCCCGGAGGGCAAGTTCCTCTGGCCCGGCTTCGGCGAGAACAGCCGCGTCCTGGCCTGGATCGTCGGCCGCCTCGAGGGCCAAGCCGACGGTGTGGAGACCCCGCTCGGTGTCCTGCCGACCAGGGACGCCCTGCCGACCGAAGGCCTCCAGATCGACGAAGCCGACCTGGACGCCCTGCTCACAGTCGACATCGACGTCTGGAAGCAGGAGGCCGACCTGATCCCCGAGCACTACCAGACGTTCGGCGACCGGCTCCCCGCCGCTCTCTGGGCCGAGCACGAGGCCCTGGTCAGCCGTCTCGACGGCTGACCCGCGACACCAGCGTCACCCCGGCCCGCGCCGGGCGGTTCCCCCGCCCGCGCGGGCCGTCGCATGTCCGCCCCCAGCCGGTTCCCGCCGGATGCCCGCCCCGACCGGCTTCCCCGACTGGTTGCGCTCTGTCACGATTCCCGTGTACAGCGCACGCACTTGTGTGCCCGCTATGCCGTGGCCGGCGGCCCCGCATTCACCGGAAAACGGGCCCGCTCTCCGCTCCCTGGGCCCGGCGGCCCGCATGTTCCACGGGCACCTGCGCGTGTCGTCGCGGGGATTTCCTGCAACGTCCGTGACTGATCGGCGGATTTCCGTCAAGGGGGCGTGAGGGTCGGTCGGCAGGAGAATCGGACCCCGCCGGGCCGCCCGCTCCTCGGAAATTGTGGTCCGTCCAGCCCCGTGCCGCCCGATCCATCCGGCCCGAGTCGTTCCATCCACATTTCCCGGTGTTGCCGGGCCACCTCGCCATGTTTCCGAAAGACTTCCGGCCACCCCGTACGCGCCCGGAAGGGCACTCGCGTTACCTGGGTCCCAGGNCGGAGCCGCCCGATTCCTTGCTCCTGGTCCGGAGCTGATCCCGGCGGCNGGCAGATTCCCGATCACCGTCCCGTGGCACCCGCCCCGAGGATCCGGGTCGGTTAGGTACTCCTAACCTTTCCTGGTCTTCTCGGGACCATGGCATCCTCGACCCCACCGGCAGACCGCACCGCCCGCCCTTGTCGCCCTGGCGTGTTCTCCGCTTCGCCGCATCCGGTACCCTCCGCTCCCTTTCCGTGATTTCCTCACCTCTCCGTGACGCCTTTCCGCCTTCGCGGCCGGGAGGACGCGCCCCCTGCTTCCGGCTGCCCGCTCCGCCCGCCGGCCCCCGTGGCCCTGCCGTGCGGGTCTCCATCCCCTGCCGGGCCCCGACCCCACCGGTCCTACGCCGCGCAGCCGAAGATCACAGTGTTCCGCGGAACCGCGCCCGGCTGCCTGACCTCGACGGGAACGATGAGCCCCACCTCCACACCTCGACAATCTGGAGGGGAGCGGAACTGCTGGAGGTTGATGGCGGGCCGAGGGCCTGGGGTGGTGATCAACCTCCAGCGATTGCTGCCGTGCGGGGAGGTTGATCACTTCTGATGGGTTCCGGGGGATGGTGCTCCGGGCTTGGGGCGGGGATCGACCGCGTGACGGGGTTGTTGCTCGGGTGCGACTCTATTGATCTTGTGGTCTGGATGTGGTGCGGCTTGCGGGAAGGTCGGTGAGTGCTGGCCGGCGCCCTGGGGAGGAGGNCTGCTGCGGGGCGTCACGATCGGGGCGCTATGTCACCGAAAGGGACACAGTAGGCACCCGAGGAGGCAAAACGTTTCCCGTTCTTAACGCAACGTGTTGCTCGAAGTGGGTCGCCATCCTGGGAGGTGGCAGCTACCGTGAGAGCCCTAGCGTCTCAAGCCGTGGTCCGGCGTGGTGCCGGACCTCTCGGGAGGCCCCTCGGTGCCGCAAGCGCGACTACACCAGGAGGCCGGTGCCCGGCTCCTGGAGGGGTCGGTCCCGGACTACCTCCGAGTAAGCGGGTGGGCGTGTGCCACGAACGCATGTCGTCGACACAAGCGTGCTGCTTTCTGATCCTGGCGCGCTGCTGCGGTTCGCGGAGCACAATGTCGTGCTCCCCCTCGTCGTCATAGGGGAGCTGGAGGGCAAGAGGAACCACCCGGAGCTGGGCTGGTTCGCCCGGGAGGCCCTGCGCCTGCTGGACGACCTGCGCATTCGGCACGGTCGCCTCGACCAGCCCATCCCGCTGGCGGGTGGGGGAACGCTTCGGGTGGAACTTAATCACACCGACGCGGCGGTGCTTCCACCGGGGTTCCGGGTGGACACGAACGACTCGCGGATCCTGTGTGTCGCGATGAACCTCGCCCGCGAGGGCGCGGACGTCGTGCTGGTCACCAAGGACCTTCCGCTGNGGGTCAAGGCCTCGGTGCTGGGGCTGCCGGCGGAGGAGTACCAGGCGTTGTCGCCGGTGGACACCGGCTTCTCCGGCATGGCGGAGCTCACCGTCGCCCAGGAGGACCTCGACCGGCTCTACTCCCGTGAGTACACGGAGATCCTGGAGGCCGCCGATCTGCCCTGCCACACGGGTCTGGTGCTCACCACGGCAGGCGGCAGCGCCTCGGCGCTCGGCCGGGTCACGGCGGACAAGCAGGTCCGGCTGGTGCGCGGGGACCGGGACGCGTTCGGGCTGCACGGGCGGTCCGCGGAGCAGCGGGTGGCGCTCGACCTACTGCTCGACCCGGACGTCGGCATCGTCTCGCTCGGCGGTCGGGCCGGCACCGGCAAGTCGGCGCTGGCCCTGTGCGCGGGTCTGGAGGCGGTGATGGAGCGCCGGGCCCACCGGCGGGTCGTCGTCTTCCGGCCGCTCTACGCCGTCGGCGGTCAGGAGCTCGGTTACCTGCCGGGCAGCGAGAACGAGAAGATGGCGCCCTGGGCGCAGGCCGTGTTCGACACCCTCGGTGCCCTGGTCTCCCAGGAGGTGATCGAGGAAGTCGTCGACCGGGGGATGCTGGAGGTGCTCCCGCTCACCCACATCCGCGNGCGGTCCCTGCACGACGCCTTCGTGATCGTCGACGAGGCGCAGTCGCTGGAGCGTGGAGTCCTGCTCACCGTGCTGTCCCGGCTGGGGCAGGGCTCTCGGGTGGTGCTCACGCACGACGTGGCGCAGCGCGACAACCTGCGGGTCGGTCGGCATGACGGGGTCGCGTCGGTCATCGAGACGCTCAAGGGTCACCCGCTGTTCGCGCACGTCACGCTCACCCGCTCGGAGCGTTCGCCGATCGCGGCGCTCGTGACCACGATGCTGGAGGACCTGGTTCTCTGACGCGCCGCACCCGGACCGGGCCCGCGTGGTGGCCCGGTCCGGGGTCCAGTCCGCGGATCCGGCCGGGCGCCGGCGGGCCGCGGGAACGCCCGGCCGCCCTGGATGGTTGTCAGAGGAGACACTCACCGGAGGTGGCACAGATGTTCTTCGGTCGCCATAAGACCACGCTGCCCACGCCCGAGGAGGCGCTCCCCGGCCGGGATCGCCCGGTTTTCGTGGGCGACTCCCGGCACACCGTCCTCGGCACCTCGTTCACCGGGCCGTTCCCGGACGGGCTGGACACGGCCGTGTTCGGCCTTGGCTGCTTCTGGGGCGCGGAGCGCGCGTTCTGGCAGGTGCCCGGCGTGTACACGACCGCGGTCGGCTACGCCGGCGGATCCACCCCCAACCCGACGTACGAAGAGGTGTGTTCCGGGCAGACCGGGCACACCGAGGCCGTGCTGGTCGTGTTCGACCCGGCGAAGGTCTCCTACGCCGAGTTGCTGAAGGTGTTCTGGGAGGGGCACGACCCGACCCAGGGCATGCGCCAGGGCAACGACGTGGGCACCCAGTACCGCTCGGCGATCTACACGACGTCCGAGGCGCAGGCGGTGGCGGCCGGCGCGAGCCGGGACGGGTTCGAGAAGGTCCTGCAGGGCGCGGGCTTCGGCCCGATCACCACCGAGATCGCCCCGGCGGGCCCGTTCTACCTTGCGGAGGAGTACCACCAGCAGTACCTGTCGGACGCCAAGAATCCCTACGGCTACTGCGGCCTCGGCGGCACCGGGCTGTCCTGCCCGGTGGGCGTCGCAACCGCGGACGGCTGACCGCGGACGGCTGACAGCGGCCGGTGGTCTGGGCCACCGGCCGGTCATCGCCTTCGCCGAGCGCGGCGGATCAGCCTGAGGCCGTGGGATCAGCTCTGGGTGGCGTGGCGTGGTTCCGCGTCGTCGGGGGCGGCTGCCGGGGCCGGGCGGCGGGCCGGCGCGGTGGGCGCCCCGTCGATGGTGTGGACGTCCCGCCCGACCGGGATCCGGGCGATGCTGTCCACGACCGCGGTCGGGCGGTAGGGGAACCGCTCGATGTCGGCGTGCGTCGTGATGCCGGAGAGCACGAGCACGGTGTCCATCCCGGCCTCCAGGCCGGCGACCACGTCGGTGTCCATCCGGTCGCCGATCACCACCGTCGTCTCGCTGTGCGCGGACAGGGTGTTCAGGGCGCTGCGCATCATCAACGGGTTCGGCTTGCCGACGAAGTACGGGGTGACCCCGGTCGCCTTGGTGATCATGGCGGCGACGGCGCCGGTCGCCGGAAGGAGCCCCTCGACCGACGGTCCGGTCGGATCGGGGTTCGTCGCGATGAAGNGGGCGCCGTCGCGCACCAGCCGGATCGCCCGCGTGATCGCCTCGAAGCTGTAGGTCCGGGTTTCCCCGAGCACCACATAATCCGGCGAGCTGTCGCTGAGCACATATCCGATGTCGTGCAGCGCCGTGGTGAGCCCCGCCTCGCCGACGACATACGCCGAGCCGCCCGGCCGCTGCGTGTGCAGGAACAGCGCGGTGGCGAGCGCGGAGGTCCAGATTCGCTCAGGCGGGATCTCCAGGCCCGAGCGGGACAGTCGCGCCGACAGATCGCGGGCCGTGTAGATCGAGTTGTTCGTCAGTACCAGAAAGCCGAGGCCCGAGGCGATGACGCCGGCGATAAACGCGTCCGCCCCGGCAATCGGGTGTTCCTCGTGGACGAGAACGCCGTCCATGTCGATGAGATAGTTCTCGATGATCCGTTCCGACATGGCCACTGATTCTGCCCGCCGGCCGGCCCGACGGCGGGCAGGGGCGGTTACTGGGAGGGGCGTCTCACAGCACCGCGACGCCGGCGGCCTGCTGGCTGGCCGGCAGCGTCAGACACAGGGCGGGGACGACGAGCCACTCCCGCAATCCCTCGTCGTGCGCGTACTTGTGCGCGTAGCCCGGGCTGCGGAACGGGCCGACCACCCCGCGCACCCGCCCGCCCGGGCCCCCGAGCACGACCACGGCCCAGGCGGCGGCGTCGTCGTCGTCCGCCGCCCGGTCCGGCAAGGATGTGGATTCCCACCAGTACGGCCCACCCTCGACCATTCACGCCCCCTTATGCATGTTTTCCAGCGGCCACCCGTGATGGCGACACATGGTTCGGCAGGTCATCGCGCCGGGCGCGCACATTCGCGTCGCTGGATGTCGTTGCCGAAATGATCGTCGCCTGGTCCCTCCGGCCGGGCCGGCGATGCGCCACGATGCACGCCGACGCCGTGGATGGCCCCTCCGATATCGTGCGCCTTCCCGTCGTCTTGTCCATCGAAACAGCCGAATTTTTTCTCGGCGGTGTCCGACGGACAGCCCACGGAACGCGCATCTGCATTGGCTGGTGCACGGCCGTTCTCACTCGGCATACGTTCGCGGCGGTCCGGGCACGGCCGAATCGAAAATGTGACAAACATCGTCGAGTGCTCCGGCGACCCACCGCGGGGTGGCGCGAGGGTGGCGCCCGGCGTGGGCTCGGCGGGGTGCGATCGCGGTCCGGCGGGGATGCGATCGCGGTCCGGCGAGGGGTGGATCTGGCCGGGAGCGGCGGGGCGGTCGGAGAGGTCTCGGGGCCGGCCGGCGGCGACCCGGGCGCAACGTCCGGGTTGATTCGGGCGTCTGTTCTGTCGGTTACTTCTCGCGATGTGGGGGATCCGTGCGCCGGCGCCGTAACGATTACCGCAACTGGGAGGAACTGTCCCGCCAGGAGCGCCGCCGGGGCCTCGCGATCCTGGGCGTGGCCGGCGCCGGTGCGGTGACCGCGGTGTACCTGATCGTCGGCGGCGGCGGAACACAGGCCGAGGCCGGCGCGGTGGTCCCGCCGACCATCGACGTGAAGACCCAGCTCGCCACCTGGTACGCCACCACTGCCGGGATCCGCGACGAGATCGTGGCGTCCGTCAACGTGGTGCGCACGGACATCCAGGCGTCCGACGGCACGGCGCTGAGGCCGGCGTGCGTCCAGCTCGGCCAGGCCGTGGACCGGATCGGTGCGCTCGGCGTGCCGCCCGTCGCCACCGCCAGCCAGACCTGGACCGACGGCGCCACCGCCTACGCCCAGGCCGTCACCGCCTGCGGGAACCTCTTCGACGGCACCGCCCTGCCCCCGCCGGTCCTGCTCCAGCGCACGACCGATGCCCTGAACACCGCCGACGGCCACTGGACGAGGCTGGCCGCCCAGATCGGCGCGCCGGCGCAGATCGTTGCGACGAACTAGCACGTCGCCCGTGGGCGTCTGCCCTGCCAGACTCGGGCAGGTGGACCATCTCGCGCTCATCGAGGCCGAGGGCGTCGCGTTGCTGGCGACGACCAGCGAGCATCTCGACAGTCCCGTGCCGACCTGCCCGGGTTGGAGTTCGCGCCGCCTTCTGCGGCACGTCGGACGCCTGCTGCACAGCGTCAGCGCCGTCGTGGCGCGGGGCACGACCGAGCCGCCGCCGCCGAATCCGCCCGCGCCCACCGACGACGAGGGACTGATCGCCTACTACCGGCGCTCCCTCGACGACCTGCTGCGCGTGCTGCGCGAGACCGATCCCGCCCGGCCGGCGTGGAACCACACCGGGGTGGCGCCGCCGGTCGCCGGGTTCTGGCACCGCCGCCTCGCCCAGGAGCTCACCGTGCATCGCTGGGACGCCGACAACGCCGTCGGCGCCGCTCGCCCACCCGCGGCGGAGGTGGCCGCGGACGGCGTGGACGAGCTGCTGACCATCCTGCTGCCCGGCGAGCGCGCCCGCGCGACGACCACCGGACTGGCTCACGGTGGCGTGCACGTCCACCTCACCGACGTCGAGGGGGAGTGGCTGGTCGCGCTGGCCGGCAACGACGTCACCGTGACCCGGGAGCATGCCAAGGGGGACGCCGCCCTACGTGGCCCCNCCGCCGCCGTGCTGCTCGCCCTGTGGGGCCGGCTGCCGTTCGACGATCCCGATCTCGCCGCCTTCGGTGACGTCGCTCTGCTCCCGGCGCTGCATCCCGGCGTCTGACCCGCCCGGGCACACCCGAGCGGCGGCCCCCGAGCGGCCGGGGCAGCACCACGGTGGTGCCACCCGGGTGTGCCGCCGGACGGCGCTACCGGGGGTGGCGGCCCGCCACCGGGATGGCATCGCGGTGCCGGCACTCACGTGCGGCCCGCGGGTGTCAGGAACCACCCTGGCGGGCGTCAGGAACCACCCTGCGGGCGTCAGGAACCACCCTGCGGGCGTCAGGAACCACCCTGCGGGCGTCAGGAACCACCCTGCGGGCGCCGGAACAGGGTCGCGGTGGGCGCGGCCTGGCTCAGGGTCGCCTTCGCCGGGGTGAACAGGAACGACTGCTGCGGCACGCCGTCCGGCCCGAGCAGGAACGCCCGCTCGATCGAGTCGACCGTGATGCGGGCCCCGCGGTCGATGCCCGCCCCGACGACGCGGGTGGCCTCGATCGTCGAGATGTCCTCGGCGACCGTGCCGGGGGGAAGCTCGACGGCGGTCGCGGCGGGGGNGTCCTGTTCGATCGCCCAGAGGGGATAGATCTTGTTCGACCGGTAGGTCTCGCCGTTGCCGGACAACCGCACGCCGACCGACAGACCGACCCAGTTGTTCTCCGTGTTCGGCGTCCCCACCGTGTTCTTACGGATGATCAGATAGAGGTAGTTGCGCGGGTCGCTGATCTTCGTGGTGGAGTTCGGCGCCTTGTTCTCGTCGACCTTGCCCTCGCGGGCGACCTCCTGCGCCATCACCCAGTAGGTCCACGGGTTGCGGTCCATCTGCCGCTCGCGGGCGTCGGCGTTCGGGTCGAGGGTGTCGGCGGCGGACAGGGCGAACCGCATCGGGCCGTCCGGGTTCTGGCACATGCCGTTGTTCAGCGTGCACGTCCCGAGCAGCGGGTGACCGCCCTCGGAGCGGCCGGTGAAGGGCTGCGTCGTGTGGTCGGGGCCCTGGATGACCGCGCTGCCGGGGATCGCGTTGCCGGCGGCGTCGATCTCCACCTGGTAGGTCCACTCGATGTCGGTGGTGCGGCCCCACTGCGCCATCAGCGCCGGGGCGGACGTGCCGCCGTCCTCGTTGCTCCAGACCATCGAGTAGGTCAGCAGCCGGTGTCCCGAGATCGCCGTCGGCGCCTNGGAGTGGAAGGCCAGCAGCGGCGTGTCCGTGATCGCGTTCTGGAACGGTCCGCCGGCCAGCGGGTCCGCCGCGGTCGCCGACGACGGCGCGCCCGCGTCGGGAGAACCGGCGGTGGGCAGCGGCACCGTCCGGCCGTACACCACCGGGGCGTGCGCCAATGCCTGGTAGCCGTTGTCCTGGGGCGTGACCGTCCGGAAGGTGAAGCCGGTCAGCCGGGCCGACGCGGCCGCCTGCGGCGAGCGGTCGGCGGCGAACTGCGCCCGCAGGGTGTGGTCCCCGGCGGCGAGGTGGCCCAGCGCCAGGCTCCGCTTGATCGGGAACGAGGCGGGGATGACGACGTCGGTGGCGTAGGTGTTGNCGACGAACAGGGACACCACGGCCGACTCGCTGCCCGGCGAACCCCACGACACGCCGGGCGCGGCGGTGGTGACGTCGAGCAGGACCTCGCCCTCGGCGCCGGTCCGGAACGGCATCGAGGTGTCCTGCCCCCGGTTCAGCACGACCTCCGCCGGCGGTGCCGGCGCCTTGTCACCGGAGCCGCACGCCCCGAGCCCGACCGTCAGTGCGGCTGCGGCCAGAGCCGCACCCACCGCCCGCCGCAGTCCCCTCGACACCCGCGTTCCTCCCCGAAATCGGGGAGGTCGCCACCCGCGCGGCCGTTCCCCACGTCCCCGATTCCCGTACACATCCTGCTCTGTAGTGAATTGTCGTCCTGCACCGGTACGGCCGGCGCCGAGCGGGTGGCCACGCGTCCGGTGGCGGCGATGATGGGCTGATGGCAATCCCGAGGCGGGCGAGTTGCTCGTGTCGGGCGAGTTGCTCAGGGCAGGGAGAGTGGGGACATGGCGCAGGGACGACACGGCGGGCCGGCGGGGGACGGGGCCGGCGAGGGCGGCGGGGTCACGGCCGGCACCGGTGGGTCGCCGCAGGCCGCCGGACCCGCCGGACCCGCGGGGATCGCCGCGGCCGATCCCTCGACCGCGGCGGCCCTCGCGGTGGGAATCACTCCGTGCCGGGTCTCCAGGAAGGAGTATGAGAGGGAACTCGACCGCCTGCAGACCGAGCTGGTTCGGATGCAGGAATGGATCCGGCATACCGGATTCCGGCTGGTGGTGGTCTTCGAGGGGCGGGACACCGCGGGCAAGGGCGGCACCGTCAAACGCATCCTCGAGCGGCTCAACCCCCNCCAGTGCCGGGTCGTCGCGCTGGGCACGCCGACCGAGCGGGAACGCACCCAGTGGTACTTCCAGCGCTACCTGGCNCACCTGCCCGCCNCCGGCGAGATCGTGCTGTTCGACCGGAGCTGGTACAACCGGGCGGGGGTCGAGCGGGTGATGGGATTCTGCACCGACGACGAGTACGACGACTTCCTGCGCACCTGCCCGCAGCTCGAGCGGGCGCTGGTCCGCTCCGGGATTGTCCTGGTGAAATACTGGCTGTCGCTCAGCGACGAGGAGCAGGAGCGTCGCTTCCAGGAACGCATCGACAATCCCGGCAAGCGGTGGAAGCTGTCGGCGATGGACCTGCAGGCACGGGCCCGTTGGGTGGATTTCGCGGCGGCCAAGGACGAGATGTTCGCCTACACCGACATTCGTGAGGCGCCCTGGTACGTGGTGGACGCCGAAGACAAGCGCACGGCCCGGCTCAACCTGATCAGCCATCTGCTGTCGGTCGTGCCGTACGGCGACGTGCCGCATGACCGCGTCGTGCTGCCCCCGCGGCAGGAGAAGGCCTACAAGCGACCCCCGATCGACAGCCAGACCTGGGTGCCGCGCCGCTACGCGCGGGGCTGAGCGGGCCGTCCGGCGGGCCAGGCGGCCCGCCGCGGGTGGCGCGCAGGTGCCACCTGATCAGGGTGAGACGGCCCTCGCACAACCGCCCTTTCGGTGCCGGTCGAGGACCTGCGCCGGCCGTCCGTCGGGTGGCGCCACCGGGTCGACGGGCCTGCCGGCGGTGGCCGTAACCTCCCGCTGCCCGCGGTTCTTCGGCACCCACCCGCGGCCCGTCACGCCGTTGACCAGGATCTGTGTCGTTGCCCACGCCGCATTCACGCGGGTGGCTGCCGGGTCGGCCCATTCGTTCAGCGGATACGGTACCCGGCAGGGAATGAACCGGACGACGGTCCGCGGCCGACCACCTGTGCGACCTGCGATTCGAGCGGGAGAGGGATTTCGTGCGCAAGTTCGTCATCATGGGAGTACAGGGCAGTGGCAAGGGAACCCAGGCGACGATGCTGGCACGGGATTTCGACCTCGTCCACATAAGCGTCGGCGACGTCTTCCGCTGGAACGTACAGAATCACACGAAGCTGGGCGCCCAGGTGAAGCGGACGGTTGCCGCCGGCCACCTGGTCGGCGACGACCTCGTCGAATCGGTGGTGCGCACCCGGCTGGCCGACCACGACTGGAACTACGGCTTCATCATCGACGGATTTCCCCGCAACGCGCGGCAGGCGGAGTTCTTTCTGGAGAGCTACGACATCGACGGGGTCATCTATCTGGATCTCCCGGACGACGAGGTCTACCGGCGGGTGCTGGCCCGCCGACTGTGCTCCCGCTGCGGCCTGGACTACAACCTGATAGCGAGCCGGCCGGTCATGCCGGACACCTGCGACGTCTGCGGAGCACGGCTGCGCAGGCGGGCCGACGACAATCCCCAGGCACTGGCCGTGCGGCTGCGTGACTATCACGAGAAGACCCAGCCGGTGATGGAGATCTTCCAGCGCAAGGAGTTCGTGGCCGTCGTCGACGCCCGCCGGGAGCCGCGGGCCGTTCAGACGGAGATCCGCGGGTACTTCAACCTGCCGGACCTGGCCCCCGCGCCGGTGTGATGCCCCGGCGGCGCCGGCCGCCTCGTCAGTTCTTCGTGAACACGATGGCGATCGCGTTGGACTGGCCGAGGCCCGCGGCGCCGAGGCTCCCGGTGACGCCGTGCCCGGTGAAGGCCAGCGCGCGGGCGACGCCGGGAAGGCCGACGTCCGAGGTGATCCGGTAGCCGGCCGGCGGCAGCGCCGTGCGGTAGAAGGCCGCCACCCGGTNGCTGGGCACCCCCGACAGCGTCACCGTCGAGGTCTTCCCGGTGGTCGTGCCGACCTTCACCCCCGCTCCGGGCGGCAGGGGGAAGTCCGCGGGGACGTTGGTGCCGTGCAGCGCGGCCGGTCCGGTCACCGTATCGATCTTCCCCACCCCGGGGATGGACGTCGACAACGAGCTGGGAAGGGCCGTCGGCAGGGCGGTCGGCAGGGCCGTGGGCAGGCCGCTCGGCAGGGCCGTGGGCAGCGCCGTCGGCAGGCTCGCGCTGGCGCTTGGGTCCGGCAGGTCGACGCCGTCCGAGCCGCAACCGGCCGTCAGACCGACGAACCCGGTCAGGGCGAGCCCCGCCATGAGCACCGTGGCCCGACGGGCACGGCGCTCCCCTGGGCGCGTCGCGTCGAGAGCCTGACTGTCGGCCACGGTGGGGTCCTCCCGTTGGTCCCGCGGTTCCCGGGCCCAACCGTCGCATCGCTCCAGGTAGCCGGTGAGGGCGTACGTGATGGCGATGTGCCTTGGTGCCGACGGATGGCGGCCCGGTGTCGGCATTCTGCCGTTGCGTCCTCGCCGACCCTAGTCGCGGCCGGACGCCGGCTGCCCGCGGTGTCGGCTGACCGTCACGATCATCGGTGCCGGGGGTACCGCAACCGCTGCGGGGCCACCCGAACGTGCTGCCTACAGGTGCCGGTTGCCNCCGCGTTCGGCGCCCGCGTGTTCCGCCGCCCCGGGCCGCCCGTATCCGGGCTGACCTGGGGTGAGGTCGACCCTCGACTGAAGATGGAGCAAAATTTCTGATTTGCGGCACGAAGGAGGTTTAGCGATGGTAGGGGCGGGGTACCCGGCAGGCGGGTACTTGCCCTGTTTGTCCGCTTCACCCGATCTCGGGAAGGATGGATCGACGTGCGGGATGCCGTAGGGGTTGCGGCCGGCGTGCCGCGAAGCTCGACCAACTGTCACACTCCGTCGCGATGCCGGGGCGGTCTGGTGAGTTGCCCACGGGGAGGGGTGCGTCGCGCCGAACGTGGCCGAGCGTCGCGCGCATCGTCTCGNGGGCCAGCGCGACTGGACGAGGAAGTCCAGGAACATGCCGAACTGGCATTCCGATTTCTTCCGATATAGCCAGGTTTATCGACACGGTGAGTGAGGGTATGTGTGCAGTACGAACTTCGGAGTGTCCCGCCCCGGTGTTCCGTGTTGAGCACCCGACACCTGTACGTTCTCTGAGCGTGGCGGTCACCAACAACGCGGTGATCGGTGTGGCCCTCGGCTACATCGAGGCGAACCCGGACGAGATGGACCTCATGCGGTCCTTGGTCGTGCTTGCCCTGCACGGGCCTGCCATCGCAGCCCGTAGCACGACGCCGGCTCACGTCACCTGCCGCGCCGCGATCGTTTCCCCCGACTGGCAGGTTCTTGAGATCACGGACTCGGCCACGTCCACCTGGCACCTGCCGGGCGGCCACGTGGACGCGGGCGACTCGTCCCTGCTCGGCGCGGCGCTCGGGCTCGCCGCCCGCCGTGCCGGAGTGGAGACGAACATGGTCATCCCCGACGGGATCATCCCCTTCGACGTCGAGGCGAGGATTGTCGAGGCCGCGCCGACGCGCGGGGAACCCGAACACGTCCACTACGAGATGACCTACCTGTTCCACGTCGAGGACCGCAGCCTCGCCGTGCCCGACTCCGTCAGCACCCGCGTCCGCTGGGTCGAGCCCGGGCAGGTCGCCGGCCAGCTCGGCGAGAAGCTCACGAAGGCGTCCCGCCAATCCCGCCTGGTGCCCTGATCCCGGCAGGCGGGGCCGGGTGCCCCGCCTACCGGGTCGGCTCCGGCCGCGCGGCGGCCGGACCTCGCAGGTACAGCGCGAACGCCGCCGCGAAACAGCAGGCCAGGGCGAGCTCCGACGCCGCGGCCGCCCGCGGGCTGCCGGCCCACAGCTCGCGGGCGAGGAATAGACCGAGCACGCCGCCGGCGACGCCGCCGGCGATGACGGTCACGGAGACGAACCAGGCGGTTATGCCGCCCGGTGGACGTGGGGCCTGCGCGCCCACCGGGGCGACCGGGGTGACCCGGCCGGTCCGGTCGCCGGTCCGGTCGCCGCTCCGGTCGCCGCTCCGGTCGCCGGTCCGGACGAAGGCCAGTACGCCCACCGCGGCGGCCACCAGGCCGGCGCCGCCCGGCCCGGTGACGTCGCCCGCGGGGTAACCCCCCGCCGCGAGCGCGAGGCCGAGCAGGCACAACGCCGCACCGATCACCGCCCCCAGCATTCCGCCGGCGCCGCGGGGACCGATCGGCGCCGGCTCGCCGTGGTTCAGGTGGTTCGGGTGGTTCAGGTGGTTCGAGTGGCCCGGGCTGCTCGGCGTCGTGACCAGGTCCGAGTCCCCGGTCCTCGACTCCTCGATCCCCAAGCCGCCGATCCCCGAGTAGGCGATCCCGCCGCGCGGGCCACTGATCCAGTCGTCCGCGGCGCGGGTGGCCGTGGCGGGGACGGCCCGGCTGATCAGCGGGAGCGCCTGTGCGGGCCAGGGCCGGACGGCTGGCCGGGTCACCGGAACGCCCAGCTCCTGGAGCTCGGCGGCCAGCCGGGACGCGGTCGGCCGGTCCGCCGGCCTCTTCGCCAGCGCCCAGCCGACCAGGTCGGCGAGGTCGCCGGGCAGGTTCGTCAGGACTGGTGGGGAGTCCGCGACGGCGGCGTAGGCGTCGTGAGGCGTCGCAGTGGGGAACGGTGGCGTCCCGGCGGCGGCGTAGGCCACGCAGCATCCCCAGGCGAAGACGTCGCAGGCCCGGGTGACGACGCCCGTGAAGCGTTCCGGCGCCATGAACGCCGGGACGCCGATGGGCGGGCCCTGGGTGGTGAGGCTTTCGTCGTCGGCCTGGACGCGAGCCAGGCCGAAGTCGATGACCTTGATGCCGTTCGGCAGACAGATGACGTTCGCGGGGTGCAGATCGCGGTGGACGATGCCGTGCGCGTGGATGTCGGCCACCGCCTCGGCGAGCTCGGCGGCGAGGGCCAGCAGGAAGCGGTCGCGGAAGACGCCGGCCTGGGCCACGACCTGGCCCAGGTTGGCGCCCTGGACGTATTCGAGCGCCACCCAGGGCGGGCGGCCGGTCACGTCGGCGTCGAGGAAGCGGACCACCCGTTCGCTCGTCAGCGTCCGGTGGGTCGCGACCTCCGCGACGAAGCGCTCGTAGGCCTGGGGGATCGGGTGGTCGCGGCCGAGGCTGCCCGGGATCTTCAGCGCGACCCGCCGACCGACGGAGTCGCGTGCCAGGTAGACGACGCCCATGCCGCCGGCACCGATGCGTTCCAGCAGCGTGTACGGCCCGATCTGGCGGGGGTCGTCCTCGCGGAGAGGGTCGTGCTGNGCCATCGAGACCTCCGGGAGCCGCGCCGGTCCAGCCGTCGGGCCAGAAGTCTCGCAGGCGGCGCCGAACCGGCCCACCCCCCTCGCCTGTCCGGAGGCTTCGGCGTCCGATTTGTCCCGCCGGCTGGGCGGGCGTGGGGACAAGCCGGCGCACAGGATGGCGGCTACGGGGTGTCGGTGGCGAAGCGGAGGTAGCGGTCGGCGGAGCGGCGCACGGCGGCCCGGCCGTCGGCGCGGACCACGGTCTGCCAGAACGCGCCGTAGACGGCGTCGAAGTCGAACGGTTCGAGCAGGGCCAGCGCGCGGCGGACGACGCTGGGCCGTTCCGGAATGTAGTTCGGGTAGCTGTACATGAAGCTCACCCANCGGCGGTCGAGGACCACCTGCAGGATGTCGCCGGAGAACAGCGCCCCCCGCCCGCCCTCGCCCTGCGCCCAGTGCAGGACCGTGCCGCCGGCGAAGTGCACCCCGCCGTTGATCAGGGTCAGCCCGGTGCCGATCGTCAGCGCGTCGCCGGACCACAGCTCGACGGCGCCGTCCGGCCGGCCGAGCCAGTCGGCATCCGCGGCGTGGACGTAGATCGGAGCGCCCCCGAACGCCCGGCTCCAGTCGACCATCGCCCCGTAGAAGTGCGGATGGCTGACCGCGATGGCGGTGACGCCGCCGAGCGCGGCGACCCGGCCGGCGAGCTCGTCGTCGAGGAAGGGCACGCAGTCCCACAGGATGTTGCCGGCGTCCGTCTGGACGAGCAGCGCCCGCTGCCCGATGGAGATCTTCGGTTCGACGCCGACGCCGGTCACCCGCTCGCCCTCCGGACGCAGCACGCCGCGGTAGCCCCCGGCGCGCAGCCGGGCCAGCGACGTCCACCGCTGCCCCTCCCACCCGACGTACTGCCGCTCGTCCTCGCAGACCGGGCAGTCGACCCGCACGGCGCCGTACTGCACCCCGCAGGTCAGGCAGATCGGCAGGTCGAGATTGAGGTCGGGAAGACGGAACGGCGGCACGGGCACCCCCGGGGACGGGTCGGCGGCTGGGGTTCGTGGATTCGGATTCGCGGCCTGGTCAGTGGGCCACGAGCTGGCGGAACCGGCTGCGGTGGAACACCAACGGTGTCACGTTCGGGTCCGAGCCGGGCGCCTGGACGCACAGCAGCGCAATGACCGTGATGGGAAAGTTGCTGCGGCGTAGGGAGAAACGTCTGGTTACGACGTTGCGGGAATGCTCGGGCGGCAGTCCGGATGATCCGCACGCGCACGCCCGGCAGGTGCCGTGGCCTGCGTGGGAGGCCGTCTGCGAGCGGAGCGGGGCGCCGGCTGAATCCTTTAGCTTTGCTACATTTTGTGTTTTCGACCGTGCTGATGGCGCTTTGTGGGGGTTGCTGGCCCGGGTACGCGCCGACAATGGAGTGTCGGCTCCGAGTCACGAGGTACCCATGAACCCACCCAGCAGGAACGTCGAACGGGGTGCCGCGACCCGGGAGCACCTGCTCGGCGTCGCCACCCGGCTGTTCGCCGAGCGGGGCTACGAGGGCACCTCGATCGACGCCGTCCTCACCGAGACNGGGGTGAGCCGCGGTTCGCTCTACCACCACTTCAAGGGCAAGGACGCGCTGTTCGACGCGGTGCTGGAGGCGGTCGAGCTGGACGTGGGCCGCCGGCTGGTGGCCGCCGTCGGCACCGACAGCTCGCGCGACCCCGCCACGGCGCTGCGCCTGGGCTGCATGGCCTGGATCGGCATCGCGGGCGACCCCGTCGTCCAGCGCATCCTGCTCATCGACGCGCCGGGGGTCCTCGGCTGGGCACGCTGGCGGGAACTCGACGAGCGGCACGCCTTCGGCAAGATCAAGCAGACGGTCGCGGAACTCGCCCGGGACGGCGTGTTCGACGCCTCGATGGCCGACCTGTTCGCGCACGTGCTGCTCGCCTCGATGAACGAGATCGCCCTGCTCGTCGCCCGGGCCGACAACCAGCGCGCCGCGATCCGCCACGCCCGTGCCGCCGTCGACGAACTCCTGCGCCGCCTGCTGCGCCCGACCTGACCCCATCGCCCCCGCCGCGAGCCGGTGACACCATCACCGGGTGGATCCCCGTCCGCCGGCCCGGCCCGGCGCGCTGATCGGTCGGGCGGCCGTGCTGGCGAGGGCGCAGACGCTCCTGGCGGCGGGCGGGCGCGTCCTGCTCGGGATCGCCGGGCCGCCGGGCGCCGGGAAGAGCACCCTCGCCGACTGGCTCGTCACGCAGCTCGACGCCCGCCACGGCACGAGCCCGAGGCTCGTCGCGCAGGCGCCGATGGACGGCTTCCACCTGCCGAACGGCACGCTCGCCCGGCTCGGCCTCGCCGACCGCAAGGGCGCCCCCGAGACGTTCGACGCCGCCGGTTACGCGTCCCTGCTGGCCCGACTGCGCGCCGGCGGACCGCAGGAGGTGGACGCGCCGTCGTTCAGCCGCCTCCACGACGCGCCGGTCCCGGGAGCGCACCGGATTCCGCCCACCGTGCGGCTGGTGATCTGCGAGGGGAACTATCTGCTGCTGGGTACCGGAGCCTGGGCGCAGGTGCGCGCATGCTGCGACGAGACCTGGTTTCTCCAGGTCGACGAGGAGGTCGCCCGGACCCGTCTGATCGCCCGGCACACCTCCGGCGGGCGCTGCGGACCGGCCGCGCGACAATGGGTCGAACAGAACGATCTTAACAATCTGCACCTGGTGGATGCGACGGCCCCGCGCGCCGATTACCTGGTCCGGCTCCCCCCGGACGAACCGCCGCCCGATCGGATCCGCCTGGCCGCTGACCGCTGAGGACTCACCCGCAACGCGGCGCCTCGCCTCGGGTCAGCCAGGAGCGCGTGCCGAAGCTCGTCACCGACCGGGCCGCGACCCGCGACGCCGCCCCCAGCGCGTCCACCAGCGCGTCGGTGGTGAGCTCGGGCGAACCCGCGATCGACCAGGCGAACGCCCCGTGAAACACGTCGCCGGCGCCGAGCGTGTCCACCGCGTGGACAGCCGGGGGCCGGACCTCCCCGCCGGCCTGGGCGGTCGCCCACCGGACCGGACCGGGACCGCGAGTCACCGCGGCGAACGAAGGCCCGTGCGCCAGCAGGTAACGCAGCACCTCGTCCGGGTCGCCGCCGACGCCCGGCGGCCGGAAGGCGGACCCGCACAGCGCCACGTCGACGTGGGGGAGCAGCCGCTCGGTCCCCGGCTTCCAGGAACCGCCGTCCAGCACCACGGGCGGCCACCCGGCCGGGCTCGCCGTCCCGGCCGGGCTCGTCGAGGCCGTGCGGGCCACCGATGCGGGCGCGGCCGTCGCTGTCGTCGGCCGCGCCCGGCGGGCCGCCAGGACGCCGACGGCGACGTCGGGCTGATGGCCGTCGACGAGGACGACGTCCGCCCCGGTGAGCAGGGCCCGCGTGGCGTCCGCGGCGCCCGGTGCGGCGCCCGGCAGCGCGCCGTGCGCCGACACCACCGCCCGCTCCCCGGCCGCGTTGACCATGATCGCCGAAACCGGCAGGACCTGCTCTCCCGGCCGCAGGTCGTGATGCCGGATTCCNAGCGCGGCGAGATCCGCCCGCGCCGCGGCGGCCAGCGGCCCGGAGCCGACCGCGCTGACGAGCGTGGCCCGACCCCCGAGATGGGCGAAGGCCACGGCCGCGCCCGTCGCCGGGCCGCCCGCGGCGACCACCAGATCGTCGGCGACGATCTTCTCGTCGGGCCCGGGTGGGTGTCGGACCAGGTAGATCGTGTCGAGGGTGGTGAGGCCGACGAACAGCCCCGCCGGCCGTCCGGCCACCTCCCCGACCGGCCGCGCCCCGCCCCCGTCTTCCTGCCTCGCCACNNGCTCTCCCGTCATCGGCCCGGAAACCGGTCTGGTCTGGTCTGCGCCGGGCAGGAATCGGTGCCTCCGTCCGAGTATTCGGGTAACTGCGTTTCGGCGCAAAGATGTCACCCTGCCGAGCTGGGATCTAATATGGTGCTATAACGCCTTAGCGTTCATCAAGTGTGAAACATCATTGTCGCCCTGCGGGTTCTGTTTGTCGTAGCGGTAAAAGATTGATGTCGTTTTCTTCCGTACTCTTCTTAAATTGGTCCGCCTTGGTTAGACAGGCGGCGTGCTTGAACGAGTGGCGCGCCGATGGGGCGCGAGTGTGGTGTTGCTGACTGTCACCGGTGTGGCCGGTGGCGTGATGTACTGGCCGGCGGGCGAGGCGCCCGGGTCGGCGGGGCTCGGCGGTCCGCTGGCTGTCGGTGCACCCGCCGCGGTGTCCGCACCGGCGTCGGCCGCGCGGGCGGGGGGCCTCGGGATCATCAGCCCGGCGCTGGTGCGACGTCGCGTGGAGGCCGTGGGGACGGGCGGTGCGGCCGCGCCGGCGACGGACGGCGCGCTCGCGACCAGGCAGGCCGGCGGTCTCGCCACGGTCGAACCGATCGCGGCGGTGCGCGGTGCCGCGTCGAGCGGCCTGGCGGCGCGGTTCCGCGGCTACCTCGCGGGCCGGCCGGGGCACGTCAGCGTCGCCATGTACGACGCGGTTGCCGGCACCACGGCCGTCTACACCGACCCGGCGGTCGCCGGCTACGAGACGGCGAGTTCGGTCAAGCTCGACATCCTCACGGCGCTCGTGCAGCGGGCGGGCGCATCGGGGCGGCTCACGGCCCGCGAGCAGGCGCTCGCCCGGCGGATGATCTCGGTCAGCGACAACGCGGCGGCGAGCGCCCTGTGGGCCGATGTCGGCGGCGCCCCTGCGATGAACGCCTTCTTCGCCCGGCTCGGCATGCACGCGACGACGGCGGGCCCGGGCGGGAAGTGGGGACTGACCCGGACCACCGGGGCCGACCAGCTCGCGGTGCTGCGCGCGATCGCCTACCCGGGCACCTTGTCGGCCGCCGGGCGCGCCACGGTGAGCAGCCTGCTGCGGACCGTGATCCCGGCGCAGCGGTGGGGCCTGACCGGCGGCGTTGCGGCGGGGGTCGCGGTGGAGCTGAAGAACGGCTGGCTGCCCCGCACCAGCGGCTGGGTGATCACCAGCCTGGCGCATGTCCATGGCGCCGGACGCGACTACATCATGGCCGTCTACACGAAGAACGGGCCGAGCATGCAGTCGGGCATCACCACGGTGCAGGGTCTGTCCACGCTGGCCTGGAAGGCGGCGAGAAGCTCGACGTCCGCCGGGTAGGGCGGCGGCCTCGGGGCCGTCGGGCTCGGGGCGTCGTGCTCGGGCCGTCGGGCTCGGGGCGGCGGGCTCGGGGCGGCGGGCTCGGGGCGCCGGACTCGAGTCCGGCGCGGCCGTCGTCCCCCGTCGCGTGCTTTGGACCGGGAGCTGTACCTCGGCCCGCGACGGGGGTGCGTGGGTGCTGCTGATACTGCTGATGCTGGGGTCGCCGTAGCGGAGGGATCAGCCGCTGAAGCGGGCGACGGCTCGCATCTTGTTCATCGCGTCGAGCGCCGCGACCTTGTAGGACTCGGCCAGCGTCGGGTAGTTGAAGACGCTGTCGACAAGGTAGTCGATAGTGCCGTTGCACCCCATCACCGTCTGCCCGATGTNGATCAGTTCGGTGGCGCCGGTGCCGAACACGTGCACCCCGAGCAGGCTCCGGTCCTCGGGGCTGACCAGCAGTTTCAGCATCCCGTACGAGTCGCCCAGGATCGCGCCGCGGGCCAGCTCCCGGTACCGGGCGATGCCCACCTCGAACGGGATCGCGAGCTNGGTGAGCTCGTCCTCGGTCCGCCCGACGTAGGAGATCTCCGGGATCGTGTAGATCCCGATCGGCATGAGCTCCGCCCGCATCGCGTTGACGTTCTCGCCGCACGCGGCATACGCCGCCAACCGGCCCTGCTCCATCGAGGTCGCGGCGAGCGCCGGGAAACCGATGACGTCGCCGACGGCGTAGATGTGCTCGACCTCGGTGCGGAAGTCGGAGCCGACCTTGATCCGGCCGCGGTTGTCCGCGGACAGCCCCGCCGCCGGCAGGTTGAGGATGTCGGTGAGCCCCTGCCGTCCCGCCGAGTACATCACCGTGTCCGCGGGCAGCTTCTTGCCGCTCTCCAGCAGGGTGAGCGTCCCGCCGTTGTGCCGCTCGACCGACACCACCGACTCGCGGAAGCGGAACGTCACCGCCAGGTCCCGCAACTGGTACTTCAGGGCCTCGACGATCTCGACGTCGCAGAAGTCCAGCATGCGGTCCCGCCGCTCGACGACCGTCACCTTGGTGCCGAGCGCGGCGAACATCGAGGCGTACTCGATGCCGATCACTCCGGCGCCGACGACGACCATCGACCGCGGCAGCCGTTCGAGGGCCAGGATCTGGTCGCTGTCGACCACCGTCCGGCCGTCGAAGTCGACCGTGTCCGGCCGCGCGGGCCGGGTGCCGGTGGCGATGATGATTCGTTCGGCCTGGACCCGCCGGTCCTCGATGTCCCCGGCCGCCCGCACGCTCACCGTGTGCGGGTCGATGAAGCTCGCCAGGCCCGTCAGCAGCGTGACGTGGTTGCGGCTGAGCTGGTTGCGGATGACATCGATTTCGCGGCTGATCACATGCCTGGTCCGGGCGGACAGATCACCCACGGTGATGTCGTCCTTGACCCGGTAGCTCGACCCGTACAGCTCGCGCTGCGACATGCCGGTCAGATAGAGAACGGCCTCCCGAAGCGTCTTGGACGGGATCGTGCCAGTGTTGATGCTGACACCGCCGATCATCTCCCGCTTGTCCACGATCGCGACCCGCCGGCCGAGCTTGGCTGCCGCGATCGCAGCCTTCTGCCCGCCGGGTCCGGACCCGATGACGAGGACGTCATAGTCGAACACCGTCACCTCCCCGCATTCTTTCCGGCTCCCGGTGAAGCAGAGGCTATCTGGCCGGAGCGGGCGGATCGGCAAGTTGCACGGGCTTGTTACGTTTATTTCTTCTCCGCGCTTTCCCCCGGGGGTTTCAGCCACGCGATATCACGGAAAGTGTTCTCCCGTAAACCTTCTGTGATGACCGAGACGTGCCGGCGGTGGGTGGCACACCCGAGCCAAGCCGGTCCGCCGGCCGTACGCCGCTGGGGCGGATCGACCGCGCGACGGCGTCGAATGATCTTCGCGGGACCGCTCGAAATTCGTGTCGCCTTCACCCGTAACGAACGCGCCGCCGTCTCGTTAGACCTGGGGCGGGGGTCGTGGAGGCTGTCTGGGGGGTCTTCCACGACCCCCGCCGCGCCGCCGCCGCGTCGCCGTTGTCGGGACGGACGCCCACCCGTTGGCGGGAAGGTGCGCTGGGAGCGGTGACGGGCGAGGGGAACGGCGCCGGACGCCGGCTCCGGAGCGATCCTCCGGAGCCGGCCCGTCCGGCCGCTCGTCGCCGGGTGAGCCACCGACGAGCGGATCATCGGCGGATGGACCGCCTACGGGTGGGTCATCGAGAGCACGTCGAGGGCGGCGTCNAGCTGGTCCTCGGTGAGCTTGCCGGCCTCGATGTAGCCGCGCTCGATCACCACCTCGCGGATCGTCTTCTCCTCGGCGAGGGACAGCTTCGCGACCTTGGNCGCCTCCTCGTAGCCGATGTACTTGTTCAGCGGCGTCACGATGGACGGTGAGGACTCGGCGTAGNGGCGGCAGCGCTCGACGTTGGCGACGATCCCGTCGACGCAGCGGTCCGCGAGCAGCCGGCTGATCGTGGACAGGATGTGGATCGACTCCAGCAGGTTGCGCGCGATCACCGGCAGCATCACGTTGAGCTCGAAGTTCCCGGCCGAGCCGCCGAAGGCGACCGCCGCGTCGTTCCCGACGACCTGCGCGACGACCTGGCAGACCGCCTCCGGGATGACCGGGTTCACCTTGCCGGGCATGATCGACGAGCCGGGCTGCAGGTCCGGCAGGTGGATCTCCCCGAGGCCGGCCCGCGGCCCCGACGAGGCCCAGCGCAGGTCATTGGCGATCTTGTACAGCGAGATGGCGATGACCCGCAGCACCCCGGACGCCTCGACCAGGCCGTCCCGCGACGCCTGTGCCTCGAAATGGTTGCGCGCCTCGGTCAGCGGCAGACTCGTGCTGGCCGCCAGTTCCTCGATCACCGCAGCGGAGAAGCCGGGCGGGGTGTTGATGCCGGTGCCGACGGCCGTGCCGCCCAGCGGCAGCTCGCCCACCCGCGGCAGGGCCACGGTCAGCCGCTCGACGCCGAGGCGGACCGCCGCGGCGTAGCCGCCGAACTCCTGACCGAGCGTCACCGGCGTCGCGTCCATCAGGTGCGTCCGCCCGGACTTCACCACGTCCGCGAACTCGGTCTCCTTACGGCCGAGCGAGGCGGCGAGGTGCTCCAGCGCCGGGATCAGCTCCTGCACGATCCCCTGGGTCGCGGCCACGTGGATCGACGACGGGAAGACGTCGTTCGACGACTGCGACGCGTTCACGTGGTCGTTCGGATGCACCGCCCGGCCGAGCCGCTCGGACGCCAGCGACGCCAGCACCTCGTTGGTGTTCATGTTCGACGAGGTGCCGCTGCCGGTCTGGAACACGTCCAGCGGGAACTGGTCGTCCCAGTCGCCGCGCGCGACCTCGGCCGCCGCGTCCGCGATCGCCTCGGCGATGTCGGCGTCGAGCACCCCGAGCTTGGCGTTCACCGTCGCCGCCGCCGCCTTGATCCGCGCGAGCGCCTGGATGTGCGCGCGGGAGATCCGCTGGCCGGAGACGGGAAAGTTCTCCACCGCCCGCTGCGTCTGGGCTCGCCACCGGGCCGAGGCCGGCACCCGGACGTCGCCCATGCTGTCGTGCTCGATGCGGTATTCCTGCTCGCTCATGCGCCCGTTCTCCCGATGTTCCGTCGCCGTTGACCTGCATCTGACCAGCACCACACGCCGGTGCCCACCACCCGGCGAGAGGCCGTCTGGACAGCGGCCCCATCGCCCGACCCTAGGACATGTCGGGCGACTGGTGCCCGCGCCGCACGGGCGCATGGGAGCTCTCACACCGTCCCCCGCAAAGCGCCTCCGGCGCTTTGCGGGGACCCCTGGTATTGGGCGCCGTGCGGGTTTCGGTCAGATCGCCTTCGGCGAGCTTCCCTGGATGTGGGTGTCGGCGTGATCGGGCGAGTCTGGTGCGCTCATGGTTCGGCGGGTGGCGCGCGCCAGGCCCGGCACCCGTCCGCAACATCTCGGAACGGCCGACGGGATCGCAACCAGCCTGTCCCGCCCCGGCCGCGGCGACCGCCTCGAGGGTCGCTGATCATCCCTAGAGGGATCGCAACTAGTTGCCGGGTGCCGCGCCGGCGTAGTCGCCGGGTCGCTGATCATCCCTAGAGGGATCGCAACCAACACCGCGACGAGGCACGTACGGGTCGCTGATCATCCCGAGTGCAGCCGTTCGCTAGTTCTTCTCCGGTGTTCGGTGACGGGGTGTGATGTCAGCCGACGCCCGCCTCGCCGCCGGGTGGCCCACCGGCACCGCCAGGCCGCCCCGCGAGGTAGGGGTGTGCATGGGAGCGGGGCTACCTGTTCCTTCTGGGGGGACGAATCGGGCGCCGAACCCCCCCAGAAGGAACAGGCAGGCGCTTTCCCACGCATCCGCTGCCAACGCACGAGCCGTCGCCCGGTCTGCGACCCGACTTAGCCACACCGCCTGCTGTCACGGAACGTGATAGGAGGACGGGAAGCGGGCTGCTGAGGCGCTGCACTATGTGGGGAACCCGGGGGAGTGGCAGGTCGGGCCGGCTGGCACGGACGGGGAGCGGGGCGCCAATGAGAGACGCCCACTACCCTGCCGCGTGGCGTCGGTGCCACGGGGCGGGGCAGTGGGCGTCGTTGTTTGGGTGGTGCCGCTAGGAGACGGCGGTCTCGCGCTCGCGGGCGCGGATGTCGCGGCGCAGCTCGGGCGGAAGAGCGAACAGGAGGTGCTCGTCGGCGGAGGTGACCTCCTCGACGTCGTTGAACCCACGCTCGGCGAGCCAGGCCATGACGCCGGTGACGAGCTCCTCGGGGACCGAGGCGCCGCTGGTCACGCCGACGGTCTCGACGCCGTCGAGCCAGCTCGCGTCGACTTCGGTGGAGTCGTCGACGAGGTGGGCGGCGGGGGCGCCGGCGTCGAGCGCGACCTCGACCAGGCGCACCGAGTTGGAGGAGTTCGGCGAGCCGACGACGATGACCAGGTCGACCGCGCTGGAGATCTCCTTGACGGCGACCTGACGGTTCTGCGTCGCGTAGCAGATGTCGTCGCTCGGCGGACCCTGCAGGTGCGGGAAGCGCTCGCGCAGAGCCTTGACGGTTGTCTGTGTCTCGTCGACGGAGAGGGTGGTCTGGGAGAGGAAGGCGACGTGCTCCGGGTCGCGTACCTTCACCTTGGCGGNGTCCTCGGGACCGTCCACCAGGTGAATGCGGTCGGGCGCCTGCCCGGTGGTGCCGACGACCTCCTCGTGGCCTTCGTGGCCGATGAGCAGGATGTCGTAATCCTCGCGGGCAAACCGACGCGCCTCGGAATGCACCTTGCTGACGAGCGGACAGGTTGCGTCAATGGTGCGCAGTTGACGCGACGCCGCCTCCTCGTGCACGGTCGGCGCTACGCCGTGCGCTGAGAAGACCACAGTGGCGCCTGGTGGTACCTCGTCGGTCTCGTCCACGAAGATCGCGCCCTTGGCCTCCAGCGTCCTGACGACGTGGAGGTTGTGCACGATCTGCTTGCGTACGTAGACCGGCGAGCCGTAGAGCTCCAGCGCCTTCTCCACGGTCACGACAGCTCGATCGACACCGGCGCAGTAGCCGCGCGGCTTGGCAAGAAGGACCCGGCCCATGCTGGGCAGTCTACGCGGTGGGGGGCCTGCTGGAAGAGCCGCGGGCGATGCATCACGTGTCGGCGACATCGTCCGCTCCGCCTCCGGCCACGGTCGCGCGGACTCTTCCCGACCTGTCGGACGCACCGGCTACGGTGCCCGAATGGCCCTGACCTCGACTCCCGAACAGCCCTTGCCGGTTCGCACGGTCTCGCGAGCCGTCGGCGACTGGGTCCACCGGCTCGGCCGGGTGTGGGTTGAGGGACAGGTCACGCAGCTCGTCCGCCGGCCCGGAATGGGCACTGTTTTCCTCACCCTCAGGGACCCCGTTGCGGACGTGTCACTGCGGGTCACGTGTCCGCGGGCGGTCTGTGACGCCGTCGGTCCCGCGCTCGTGGACGGCGCGCGGGTCGTCGTGTGGGGCAAGCCGTCCTTCCACCCCGGGCGCGGCACCCTCGCCCTCGCGGTGGTGGAGATCCGCCCCCTCGGCGCCGGCGCCCTGTTGGCCCGGCTGGAGCAGCTCAAGGCCACGCTGGCCGCGGAGGGCCTGTTCGCGGCGTCCCGCAAGCGGCGCCCGCCGTTCCTGCCGGCGGCCGTCGGGTTGATCACCGGGCGGGCCAGCGCCGCGGAGCGCGATGTCGTCGAGAACGCTCGGCGACGCTGGCCGGCGGTGCGCATCGTGCTGCGGGAGGTGGCCGTCCAGGGCCCACTGGCGGTGTCCCAGGTCATCGACGCGCTGCGCGAGCTCGACGGCCAGCCCGAGGTCGAGGTGATCGTGATCGCCCGCGGCGGCGGGTCGCTGGAGGATCTGCTGCCGTTCTCCGACGAGGCGCTGCTGCGCGCCGTGGTGGCCGCGCGCACGCCGGTCGTGTCGGCGATCGGACACGAGCAGGACGCGCCGCTGCTCGACTTCGTCGCCGACGTGCGCGCCTCGACCCCGACGGACGCCGCCAAGCGGGTGGTGCCCGACGTCGGCGAGCAGACCGCCGCGGTCGCCCAGCTGCGGGGCCGCGCGCGGCGGGTCGTCGAGCACCGCCTCGACCGGGAGGAGCGCCGGCTCGCCGACATGCGCGGCCGCCCGGTCCTCGCGGCGCCCGCCCGCGATCTCGCCCGGCGCTCGGACGACGTCGCCGCCCTGCTGGCCCGTTCCCGCCGCTGCGTGCACCACGCCCTGGACGTCACGGCGCGCGATCTGGTCGCCACCCGCGCCCGGGTGCGGGCGCTGTCCCCGGCGGCGACCCTCGATCGCGGGTACGCCGTCGCGCAGCGCTCGGCCGACGGCGCGGTCGTGCGCGACCCCGCGGAGGTCGGGCCGGGCGAGCTGCTCACCATCCGGGTGGCGGGCGGCGCGTTCCCGGCCGTGGTCACCGAGGACTGAACCGGCCGCCGTCCGGCGGGAGAACGCCGCGCACCGGCATCCGGCGTGTCGGCGTCCGGCCCACCGTTCGGCGCGTGGGTGCTCGGCGGCCCACCGTTCGGCGGCCCACTGTTCGGCGGATCGGGGTTCGGTGGCCCACTGTTCGGCGGATCGGGGTTCGGTGGCCCACCGTTCGGCGGGTCGGGGTTCGGCGGGTCGGGGTCAGGCGGGGCGGGTGGGGTCGGCGGCGGCGAGCCGGGCGCGGGCGCCGTCGAGTAGCGCCTGGCAGGTCCGGGCCAGCTCCTCGCCGCGCTCCCACAGCGCCAGCGACTGCTCCAGCGTCACCCCGCCGGCCTCGAGTTGACGGACGACCTCCTCCAGCTCGGCGCGGGCGGTCTCGTAGCTGATCGCCGGCGCCGCCGGGGTGCCGGGAGAGTCGCCGACCGTCGTGGATCCAGGACTTTCGGACATCGCCACCTCCGCGCCCTCGCCTACCCAATTCCCGGCCAATGCGCCGCCATGGCCCGATCGTGACGCCTCGTGCCTCCGCGCGGCTCGGCCGCAATTCGACGTGGCGTGTCACGAGTATTCCTGACCGGCGCGGACGCCACGCCGGGTGCCACTCGAGCCTGAAATGTCGCACTCCGTCGGCGCAACGTGGTATCAATCAGGCGACAATCATGGTCGTAGCGGGTTGGCTCGGCGGAGATCCATAGTACAAGGTCACTGCAGGACGTTTCAGATTGGTGGCGGTCCGCGAATCTGCGGGCCCCACTCGGCTGACCGCCCGTCCGCTTCGGGCGGTCCGGAGGTACACCACATGCCCGGCGCACGTCCGTCGCTCCGACGTCAGGCCGTCGGTGGTCGCTCCCGGGGGCAGGTTCCACCCGCCTCTCCGGGAGGTCCGGTCCTGCTGCGGCACGACCTCGCCGGCACGGCGTCTCGCGACGCCAGTTCCATCGATCAGGGCGGCCGGGGTGCCCGGTCCAACCGGCGCACCCCGGCCGGCGGGCCGCTGCTGCGGCGCGCGGCCGGTCTCATCCTCGGGCTGGCGGTACTCATCCCGGCGGCTACCGCCTGGGACGGCTCACACGGATCCCACGGGAATCCCGCGCCGTCCGGGCGGCCTCCCGTCGCCGCCGGGGCCAGCCAGCACTGAGGTAGTCGAGGCCGGCCTCGCCACCGCAGCGATCATCCGGTGATACTGGATACCCGGGCCCGCAGGTCCGGGTATCCAGCCCGCGGAGCCTTCCCGGCAGCGCCGACTCCGGCGGCGGAGCAGTGTCCGACGATCGGCCTTTTATCGCTGCGCGCCGAACAATTGGTCTGAATGCCCACGAACTAACGATTCGTCATATCGGCCGCAGGACGGCGAGCCGAAATCCGGCCAGATAGCGGCCGGATCGTGCCGAGGCTTCGGTACGGTTCTGCGGCCGAAAACCGCGCCTGCCCCTCGGCACGATTCCGTGCGCAATGAGCCACGGAGAGACACGAAGGTTGCGGCCGCCCGCGGCCCACCGAGCGCCTGAGCACCCGAGCGCCTGAGCACCCGAGTGCCTGAGCGCCTGAGCGCCTGAGCGCCTGAGCACCCGAGCACCCTAGCGCTGCAGTGGCCCACCGTCGTCGCCCCATCGGTCCCCACGGCGACCGACCTGCGGGGCTCGTCCGAGGCCGCCGTCCGGGCCGGGGCTGGTCAGGTGCCGCTGGGCTGGATCGCCTGGACCNGCTGGAGCGACTCGGCGAGGACGACCAGATCCGCCTGGGACGCGCCGCCCTTCCCATCGCCGTCGTCGACGACCACCGTGAGGCCCCCGTCGGTCCGGCTGATGGCCAGCTGACCGTTGTTGNCCGGGCGCTGCTCCCAGGGGACCCCGTCGACGTCCACCGTCCCGCGCGCNGGGCGGTTGCCGAGCAGCTTCTGCACCGCGTTCGGCGCGTTGCTCTCCCGCAGCCGGGCGTACGTCCGGTGGCCGGAGCGGTCGACGACGTAGCCGACCGTCGCCTCGGCGACGTTGCCGCCGTCGGAGCTGCCGGTGGGGCCGGTCAGCCGCAGCGAGGTCGCCTTCCAGTAGCCGGGCAGCCCGGCGGGAGCGAGCGGGGTATAGGGCGTCTGCCGGGCGAAGGCCGCCAGCGGCTCGGCCGTCTCGACGACCTTGACCGCCGTCTCGTCGCCGCCGCGCGGCATCACGAAGATGACGAAGACCAGGACGCCCGCCATGACCGCGGCGAGGGAGAGGACCATGTCCCTGATCGTTTCCTGGCCGCGTCGCTGTCGTTGTGCCACGCCCCCATCTTCCAGGTCTCGGCGGGTCGATGGTGGCCCGGGACCGGTTTGGGCGGCCCCTTGCGGCGCCGGTGTGGTCGGAATCTCGCCCACGGCCTGCCGCGGACGGGGCGGAACGTCGACGGGCGGCCGTCACGCCCCCTCCGCGTGACGGCCGCCCGATCGAAGCGTTTGACGCCTGCATGCACCGGAAGGTTGCGCGCAGGTTTTCGGCTTCTGGTCTGTCACGCGCACGACAGTCCGGGTCCCCCGGTTCTCCTGACCGCGGTCGATGCTCCGGGTTACGGTGATCGGGGTGTAGATCCTCGTGTGGCTGCGTATCTCGGGCGCCTGCGGGGTGGCGGAACTAGGCTCACGGCCGTGCCTTCCGCTCCCGATGCCTTCGCCGCCAGGTCCTCCGACTCCTCGGCTGTGCCCGACACGCTGGCCGTGCAGGGGCAGGCCCCGGACCGCAACCTCGCCCTCGAACTCGTCCGCGTGACCGAGGCCGCGGCGCTCGCCGCCGCGCGCTGGGTCGGTCGTGGCGACAAGAACGGCGCCGACGGGGCCGCCGTCGACGCGATGCGCCGGCTCGTCGGCACCGTGTCGATGCGCGGCGTCGTCGTCATCGGCGAGGGGGAGAAGGACGAGGCCCCGATGCTGTTCAACGGCGAGCAGGTCGGCTCGGGTGAGGGGCCGGAGTGCGACGTCGCCGTCGACCCGGTCGACGGCACCACGCTCACCGCGAAGGGCATGAACAACGCCGTGTCCGTCATGGCGGTCAGCGAGCGCGGCTCGATGTACGACGCGAGCGCCTGCTTCTACATGGAGAAACTGGTCACCGGGCCGGAGGCGGCGGACGTCGTCGACATCACCGCCTCCGTCGAGGACAACATCCGGGCCGTGGCGAAGGCGAAGGCGATCCACCCGCGCGACGTCACCGTGGTCGTCCTGGACCGCCCGCGGCACGTCGAGCTCGTCGAGCAGATCCGCGCCGCCGGCGCTCGGGTGAAGCTCATCTCCGACGGCGACGTCGCCGGCGCCGTGATGGCCGCCTCCGCCGACACCGGCGTCGACCTGCTTCTCGGCATCGGTGGCACGCCGGAGGGGATCATCACCGCCTGCGCCGTGACGTGTCTCGGCGGGGTGATCCAGGGCCGGCTGTGGCCCAAGGACGAGGCCGAGCGCAGCAAGGTCGTCGCCCTCGGGCACGACCCGGAGCGGGTGTTGTCCACACGGGACCTGGTGGCCAGCGACAACGTCTTCTTCGTCGCGACGGGGATCACGGATGGTGAGCTGCTCGCCGGGGTACGGTACCNCCCGGGCGGCGCGAACACGTCGTCGCTGGTGATGCGCTCCCGCTCGGGCACGATTCGCCGGGTCGACAGCCAGCATCAGCTCACCAAGCTGCAGGCGTACTCCACCGTTCCGTTCTGATCTCACTTCGGGGAGGCGATCGCGTGGCGCGGCTGTCTCCCGCGGAGTTGTTCGTCCGGCTCGACCGGCCGGGGCCGCACGGCAGCGCGGCGGAGGTCCGCACGCTGGCCGCCGCCGCCCGCCGGTTCCTCGCCCACCCCAGGCCGCCCGTCCTGCTCGGCTGCGTGGGGACGCTCGCCGCCGTGCGCGCGGGCCGCGGGCCGTGGCGGGCGCGTGACACCCGCGTCGCCGTGGCCGCCGCCCTCGCCCAGCCGTTCGTGGAGTGGGGCGTGCACCGGCTGCTGCTGCACGCCCGCCCGGCCAGCCGGCTGGGCGCCATCGGCTACCAACTTGCCGGCTACGGCCACGAGCAGCATCATCGCGACCCGACCGACCTCGACACCATGTTCCTGCGCCNCCGCGAGGTCATCACCGGAACGGCCGTGGCGGCCCTGCCGGCGCTGCTCGGACCGCCCTGGGCGGCGACGGGGGCGCTGTGCGCGGGCGTCGGCGTCCTCGCCTACGACTGGACGCACTTCCTCATCCACACCCGGGTCCCGCCGCGCACGGCGTACTACCGGCGGCTCTGGCGCGGCCATCGGCTGCACCACTATCGCAACGAGCGCTACTGGCTCGGCGTGACCAGCCCCCTCGGGGATCTGGCCCTGCGCACGAACCCGCCGCGGGACGCCGTGGAGCTCTCCCCGACCGCTCGCGGCCTCGATTCCGCGGCGAACCCATGAGCGAAACCATGAGCGAACCCACGACCACTGGTCCGGTGTCTGGTGGGCGCGCAAACCGGTCGCCGGTCGTCGNCGGCCGACTCACGGGTTCAACGGGAACGCCGTCTCCGCTGTCCGGGCTGCTGCAGGGCTGACCCGGCCGTCAGTGCCCTGGTGGGCGGTGCGCTCGGTGTCGTGCGCGCAATGCTGGGCGAGGTCGGTCGGCACCTGTCGCCCTCCCGCATCGGGGCCGGCGCCGACGGCGGGGCTGGGCACGGCGGGGCTGGGCACGGCGGGACCGGGCAGCCGGGGCTCGGAGCGGCCGAGGCGGGGGCGAAACGGGCCGGACGACCGGGCCACGCGCGGAAAGCGAAAGGCCCGGTCCCGCGGCAACACCGGATGCGGCTCCGTCCGGCCGACTCCCTCCAGCCAGGCCAGCAGCCGGCTGTCCGGCGTCGTCGCGTCGACCGTCAGGCGGGCCAGAGCGAAGCGGTCGTCGGCGGGATGGGACAGCACATCGCGCACCGCGCAGGCCGAGCTGTAGCCGGCGGAGATCACCAACTGGCGGACGGACAGGTCATAGCCGCCGCCTGGGTAGGCGAACGTGCGCGGCTCGTCCCCCGTCGCCACGGCGAGGCGGCGCCGGGAAAGGGTCAGCTCCGCGATCACGTCCGCGCGCGCCAGCTCGTTGAGCGGTCGACCGGTGTGTCCGGACCCTCCTATCTCGATTCCCAGTCCGCGGATGCGATGTAGGTCGGCCCGATGGAAATAGCCCGGATCACCGACCCGAGAACTGGTCACGAAGACCGTCGCCGTCAGTCCCCACTCGGCCAGGCGGCGCAGCGCGTTCATTGTTTCCGCGCCGCCGTCGTCAAAGGTGATGACGATCGGATTCTTCGGGGCGGAGGCGACACCGAGGGAGGCGACATACCCGGACACCGTCATCGGCTNGCGGCCGGATGCGGCGATCAGGCCGCAGTGCCGGGCGAAGGTCNAGAGCGGCATGGGCCGACGCGGTGCGCCCCGGGTGGTGTGTGGGTCGAGCGAGCGGTAGCGCAGGACCGGGATCATCTGTCCGCGCCGGGCCGTCCGTAGACCGAGCGTCATCGCGGTCCGAGCGCGGCGCCATGCGCGTCTCGCTTGGCGCGCGGTTCGGGCGGAGCGAACGTCAAGCGGGCCTCCCTGTGAACGCCGCGGGCATGGACGCGGCATCGGGTAATGGCGCCGAAGTGCGTCCGAGGAGTNAGTCCGTGATGCGGCATGAAATGTAGCACGAGTGGCCCCAATAGCCGGTGAACCGGGAAGGCGAGTACCTTGCCGGCCGCCCGTCGGCGCCCACCATCATTGTGCTGATTAAGAAAACAGGACTTTTCCGAGAGGTGTCGCCGCGCAATCAGTGGATCGCCGGGGGCGCGGACGTGGTGCTGGAGTTGCGACTAGGGCATCCGGTGACCACCTGGCGCGGCCCGCTCGAGGCCTGGTGCGCGTCGTCGGCGCGGCCGGCACGCGCTGGGCTCCGACTGGCGCGCCCGGTCGTGCGCTCGTGCACCGTGGGCCCAACTGCCACATTGTGGCTCTCGGTGCCCGCGGGCGTTCCATTCCGGTCGGGGGCCGGGCCGAGGTTGCGGCCCGTCGGCTTCGGCCTGCCGATGTGTCCCGGCGCCGGCCGTGGAGCAGGGAAGGTCAGGGCGTGGGGGCGCCGCCGGAGCGGCGAGGCCGGATCCGGGTGAACGCCTGGNAGGCGCAGCGCGCGCAGTCATTGCCCTTGCGGTAATGCCGGTGCAGATCGCGGCTATGGCCGCAGCGACACCGATCCCACCACGAAGAGATCGCTCCCATGGAGCCCCCCCTCCTCGGCGCTACCACTCGGTGACATTACTCGGGCGCGATTATGTGTGGTCGCCGTGGTCGCCGTGGTCGGGGACCCCTCCGGGGGAGGGTCGGTGCGGCCGCTGGGGGCTCTTCGGCGCGGGTCGATGGTGCGGGGATCCCGCTTGGTGGGCCTGCTGGCTCACAGCGGCCAGGAAGGCCTAGTGGCCGGGGCGCCGGCGGCGTTCGGCGGCTGACTGGGCGGCGAGGGCGCGTTGCCGCTCGCGCCGGGCGATCTGCGCGCGCCGGCCGCGAAAAACCGCGATGAGGGCGACCAGCAGGAAGGCCGCCAGCAGGATCGGCGCGTGCAGGATCATCTCCGAGCCGATGTCGATCGTCTTGTTCCGCAGTCCGGAACTGCCGTCACCGGTGGAAGGATCAAGATAGCCGACGCCGATCGTGATGAGCGCGTACACCAGCGGCGGCATGATCACGACGCCGATCAGATCGTCGGTGTGGACCCGCACCGCGACGAGCACGCAGGCGCCGATGAACAGCGTGCCGAACGCGTACTTCAGCGAGCCGAAGGCGACCGAGTCGATGAGGGCACCGACCCCGCCGACAACGAGCACGATGATCCCGGTGCCGAGCGCGGTCAGCCCCCGCCTGCTGCCGGTGAACAGCGTGGGCGGCGGCGCGCTCGCGCGGCCTCGCGAGCCGCGGACATACGGATCGTCGAACCTGTCGGCGCGCACGGATCTACCCGGCGGCCCGGCTGACTGCCGATGCGGCGGCACACTCACGAACGCAAGGTACCGCCCGGGGATTTCGAATGCGTCAGGACGATGCATCAGACCGCGGCATCGGCCCCGTGTCGGAACCTTCGGTGGTCGAACCACTGCTTTGCGTCGTGTCGTCATTGTCTTTCTGGTTGTTTGNCCCCGATGTCCTCCCCGCCGCTTCTGCCCAGGTCCGATATCCGACATCCCCGGTCCCGTCGGCGGTCGGCGCCGCCTGTTCCGGCAGGCCGGGGTCCTGCAGTAGTTCCGCCGCGGACAGCGCGCGCACGCCGGACTCCACGGGCGCGGGGCTCGGCAGCGCCGCCTCGACCACTTCCATGGCGGCGAGCCGGCGGGCGGGGGTGAGCACCCGGCTCTCCAGCGAACCGACGGTCGCGTTGAAGTCCCCGACCGCCCGGCCCAGCGAGCGGCCGAGCCGGTCGACATGTTCGCCGAGCGTGCCCAGACGAGTGTAGAGATCCCGGCCGAGCTCGAAGATCTCCCGGGTCCGCGTGGTCAACGCCTCCTGGGTCCAGGCGTGGGCGATGGTCCGCAGCATCGCGATCAGCGTGGTCGGGGTGGCGATGATGACCCTCTTGGCGGCGGCGTGCTCCAGCAGGCCCGGATCGTGGTCGAGCGCCGGGGCGAGGAACGCCTCGGCGGGCACGAACAGCACCACGAACTCCGGCGAGGCCGGCAGCCGCCGCCAGTACGACTTCGCGGCGAGCCCGTCGACGTGGGCGCGCAGGTGGCGGGCGTGGGCGGCCATCCGCCCGGCGCGGTAGGCCTCGTCGGTGCTCTCGGCGGCGTCGAGGAAGGCCGCCAGCGGGACCTTCGCGTCGACGACGACGTTNCGCCCACCGGCGAGGTGAACCACCATGTCGGGCCGCAGCGGGCCGTCGTCGCCCTGGACGGTCATCTGCTCGGTGAAGTCACAGCGGTTGAGCATGCCGGCCACCTCGGCGACCCGGCGTAGCTGCATCTCCCCCCACGCCCCGCGGGCCTGCGGGCGGCGCAGGACCGTGACCAGCGCCGCCGTCTCGGTTCGCAGGCTCTCCGACGCCTCGCGGGCGAAGCGCACCTGCTCCACGAGCGCCGCATACGCCTCCGTGCGGGCCGTCTCCAGCTCGTGCAGGCGACTCTCCATCCGCCCCAGGGCGTCGCGCAGCGGGGTGACCATGCCCTCCACCGCCGCGCGGCGGGCGTCGAGATCGCCGCGGGCGCGGGCGCCGGCCTCGTCGAGCCGGGCGGCGGCCAGCTCCACGAGCTGGNGGCTCGCCCCCTCCAGCGCCTGCGCGGACAGCGCCCGGAAGCTCTCGGCGAGCCGATCCTGGCTCTGCTCGACCAGGGCGACCCGCTCGACCGCGGCGCGCCGCTCGTACTCCAGCGCCGTGCGCAGGCCGGCGACGTCCGACTCGGCGAGCTGGGCGCGCTCGGCGCTCGCCGCGGCGGCCGCGCGGGCGGAGTCCCGCTCCTGCAGGAGCGTCGCCTGCGCGGCGGCGAGCGCCGCGTAGCGCGGATCGGCCAGCCGGCGGGCGGCGAACAGGCCGCCCACGGCCCCGACGGCCAGCCCGAGGAGGGTCAGCAACGCGCTGGTGGTGTTCACAATGGGAAGGCAATCACGACCCTCCGGCAGTTTCGCGGCAAGTCGGTCAGCGGCGTGGCGACCGCCGCCGGGTCGGCCGCGTTCCCGGCGGCACGGGCCCGCGAGAGCCCGCCCGCCTCCCGCCCGCCTCCCGCCCGCCTCCCGCCCGCCTCCCGCTCGCCGGACCCCGCCGGCGCGCTGTCCGCCGGCCCGTAGACTGATCCGCCATGGGCTTGTCGATCGGTATCGTCGGGCTGCCCAACGTCGGCAAGTCCACGTTGTTCAACGCCCTGACGCGCAATGATGTGCTCGCCGCGAACTACCCGTTCGCGACGATCGAGCCGAACGTCGGCGTCGTCGGCGTCCCCGACCCGCGGCTCGACGAGCTGGCGAAGCTGTACGACAGCGCCCGCGTCGTGCCGGCGACGGTCAGCTTCGTCGACATCGCCGGGCTCGTCCGCGGCGCGTCCGAGGGCCAGGGGCTGGGCAACCGCTTCCTCGCGAACATCCGCGAGTCCGACGCGGTCTGCCAGGTCGTCCGGGTGTTCTCCGACCCCGACGTCGTGCACGTCGAGGGCAAGGTCGACCCGGCCGACGACATCGAGACGATCAACACCGAGCTCATCCTCGCCGACCTGCAGACCCTCGACGCCCGGCTGCCCAAGCTGGAGAAGGAGGNCCGCGCGGACAAGGCGAAGCAGCCGCTGCTCGCCGCCGTGAAGGCCGCCCGCGAGGTCCTCGACGCCGGCCGCACCCTCTCCTCCGATCCGAAGATCGATCGGGACGCGCTGCGCGAGCTGTTCCTGCTCACCGCGAAGCCGTTCCTGTACGTGTTCAACGTCGACGAGGACGTCCTCGCCGACCCCGGCCGCCACAAGGAGCTCGTCGAGTCGGTCGCGCCCGCCGACGCNATCGTGCTGTGCGCCAAGGTCGAGGCCGAGCTCGCCGAGCTGGACGACGCCGACGCCGCCGAGCTGCTCGCCTCCCTCGGCCAGGAGGTCAGTGGCCTGGCCCAGCTCGCCCGGATCGGCTTTCACACCCTCGGCCTGCAGACCTTCCTCACCGCCGGCCCGAAGGAATCGCGCGCCTGGACGATCAAGGCCGGCGCGACCGCCCCCGAGGCTGCCGGCNCCATCCACACCGACTTCCAGCGCGGCTTCATCAAGGCCGAGATCGTCTCCTTCGACGAGCTCATCGCCGCCGGCTCCATGGTCGCCGCCCGCGCCGCCGGCAAGGTCCGCATGGAGGGCAAGGACTACGTCATGGCCGACGGCGACGTCGTCGAGTTCCGCTTCAACGTCTGACCGGTCGGTGCTTCCGCCGGTCCGTGGCGCAACCAGGCCGCNTGGCGCAACTGCCTACCTGCGCCGTCGCGTGGACTGCGGCGGCGTGAGCCTGCGCCGACCCTGATCGCTACGATCTGTCGGTGACCGGTACCACCAGCAGTGACGGGAGGCGGCCGACCGGAGCCGGCACTCCGCCGGGCCCTCGTCGAGCGGACGCCCGAATCCGGCGACAAAGCTCTATGACCTCGACCGGTCCGACATCCAGGAGATCATCGACGGTTCGGACGACGAGTTTCCCTACTGCCGGGGCTTCATCGTCGCCCTCGGCCGCGAGTTCNACGAGGCCGTGAGCGCCAACCCCGCCGCGGCGATACCCGATGCCGAATGCGAACGGATGTGCTACTTCTTCGCCCATCTGCACCGGGAGCGGTTCGGAGGCTGGCCGAATACCGGTTCGGGCATTTCCTGGGAGTCCGCCAGCAATGCGGCCGGCGCACAACTCCGCCCTCCGTCCCGACCCCAGTCGGCGATCGTGGTGTTCCGCGGAACCACGTCGTGTCCGGTCTCCAGCTCTCACGATCGTGGTGTTCCGCGGAACCGCGACAGGCGTCCAACCACGACCTCAACTCGGCGATCTTGGTGTTCCGCGGAACCGGAGACGGGCGGGATCCGCTCCAGTCCGACCCGGCGAATCAAAGATCAGTAGTCCATGATTGCCGGGATGGGGATGGCGTCGCTGCACCCGAGCCGGTGATGAAGGTGGACGAGGCACGCGGGCGGCTCAATGCGGCCGGCTCGGACGGGNGGTTGAGGCGGGCGACCCGTGCGAGGCGGCCGCTCCCGCGGGTACAAAGCTGCCGCGGGATGTCGACCGGGCTGGTCGGTCCGGGCCGAGCGGGCCGGGCCGGGGCGGGGCCGCCGGATTCCGGTTATGGCTGAATGCGGGAAAGGACGGACGGACGTGGCGGGCGACGACGAGCAGGCGCGGGACGACCGGGTGATCTGCCATCTGGTCGGGCGGATCGCGTGGTCGGTCGGGGCGGCCGGGTACCGGCCGGCGAGCCTCGGCACCGAGGGGTTCATCCACTTCTCCACCCCGGCGCAGGTCGTCGCCACCGCCAACCGGTTCTACGCCGGCCGCGACGATCTGCTGCTCGTCGTGGTCGACCCGGAGCGGCTCACCGCCCCGCTGCGCTGGGAGCCCCCCGCCGCTCCCGCCGCTCCCGCCGCTCCCGCCGTTCCCGCCGCTGCGGCCGCTGCGGCCGGGGGTGCCGCGCAGCCACCGGACGGCACGCCGTCGGCGGGGACTCTGCCGTCGTCGGGGGCCGTGCCTGTCGGCGCGAGCGAACCGGCGGCCGGGGAGCTGTTCCCGCATCTGTACGGGCCGATCGATGCCGGGGCGGTCGCGGNGGTCGTGCCGTTCCCGCCGGAGCCGGACGGCACGTTCAACGTCCCGTCCACCCTCTGGTGATCTCCAGCCGGCACACCGTGCCGGCCCAGCGGCCGAAACGGGCGTAGCGGGCGCGGACCTCCCGCTCCCCGGCCGGGCCGGGCAGGCCCGCGAGCTCGCCGACGCGGGCCTTGGCCCAGGCGTCGAGGGCGAGCCCGCGGGGGCGGCCGAGCAGGCCGAGCAGCCCGTCGGCGCTGACCGGGCCGAAGCCGGGCAGGGCGCGGATCTCGGTGGCGACCTCGTCGTCGCTCGGGCCGCGCGGACCGCGGTCCCACCAGCGTTCGACGTCGAGGGTGCCCGCGTCGATCCGCTGGGCGAGGATGGCCAGCGATCCGGCACGGTAGCCCCAGCCCGCCCGATCGCGCAGGAACTGCGGACCGCGGTCGGCAACGGCCCGCGCCACCGCCGCCGCGTCCGGGAACGCTCGTTCCCCGGCCGGGCCGCGCGCGCCGAACAGCTCCACCAGCGCGTCGAGCATCGACCGGGTCCGGGTCAGCGCGGCGTTCGTCGCGGCGAGCGCGCGGACCAGATCCTCCCAGACGCTCGGGCTCCGCAGCAGCCGGCCGTGGCCGCCGGCCGCCACCCAGGCGAGGTCCGGCTCGCCGGCCAGCGTGGCATACAGATCGGCGAGGTCCTCGTCGAGCGCGAGCGCGTGCCGCACCTGGCGGCGGATGGCCTCCCGGTCGGCGTCGCCGCCGGTCGCGCGGCCCCAACTGACGATGAGAGGTGGACCGGCACCGCCGGGGGCGGCGGACTCGCGGACGGTGATCGCCAGTGGGCCGGCCTGCGGGGTGACCAGGACGCGGTGCCACTCGCCGCGGTCGAGGTCGAAACAGGACGGCCCGAGGCCGCTCGCCGCGTGGCTGAGCGCGACCGCGGCCAGCCGGAAGCCGGGCGGCAGTGGGCCCAGGCGCAGCGTCCCGACACGGGGGAGGTCGGCGCCGGGCGGCAGCCGGCCGAACCGGCCGCCGGCCCGGATCTCCGCCGCCGCCTGCGCGCCCACCGCCCGCGATCACCTCCGTCGTACGCCTGAGGTGATCATGCCGCATGCCGGCTCGGCCGGGCGGGCAAGCCGGATCGGTCAGTAGGAAACGCCCGCCGAGTAGAGGATCTGGGAGATCCTGCGGGCCAGGGCGACGTCGAGTTCGGTGACGCCGCCGACGGAGTGCGTCCAGACCGTGAACGTCGTGGTCCCCGGGCCGCGGTCGATCACCGGGTGGTGATCCATCTCGTCGGCGGCGTGAGCCACCTCGGCGGCGATCGCATCGGCCTCGTCGCCGTCGACCATGATCTGCAGTTGGATGCGGTCGGCGTCGCCGAGCCAGCCGGGAAGCGCCGCCAACGCGTCCGCGACCTCGGCGTTGTCCAGTTTGGTCGGCATGCTGCTGCCCTCCGTCTTCGGGCCCGGCGGTCCGGCGACCGCGGGCCGGGTTGACCATGGCTGTGTGCCTAGCCGCTCTCGGGATGGTCGGCGCGGCGGCGCGCCGGACCGGAATCCGATCCGTCGCCGTCGCTGCTCCCGCACCAGGTCTCCTGCCCTTCGGTGGCCTGATCGGGCCATCCGACCCGAACCGCTGGTATCCGATCCTTCGATGGCCGGAGTCTGGGAGAGTCCGGCACCATGAATGCGGATGTGGGCGGCCCGCCTGCCGGCGCTCCTACCCCGCCGGGACGGGGCGCAACGCCCGGAGAGCAACCCGACGGCAGCGCGCCGGCCGTATCGGCTGGGACCGCGGTATCGGCTGGGACTGCGGTGCCGCCTGCGGCGCGGGGTCGACTGGTCGTGGCGGTCGCCCTCCTCGACGATGAGCGCCGGGTGCTGGCCGCCCGGCGCCGGGAGCCGCCGGCCTACGCCGGGATGTGGGAGTTTCCCGGCGGCAAGGTCGAGCCGGGCGAGGATGAGCTCGATGCGCTCGTGCGGGAGTGTCGGGAGGAGCTCGACGTCGAGATCGAGGTCGGGCCGCCGCTGGGCGAGGTGGAGCTGGCGAGCCCGGGGTGGATCCTGCGGGTGTGGTTCGGGCGGGTCGTCGGACGCAGTCCCCGCCTGCTCGATCACGACGAGCTGCGCTGGCTGGCCGCCGACGAGCTCGACGACGTCCGCTGGATGCCGGCGGACGGCCCGCTCGTGGAGAAACTCCGCGACGCGCTGACCGGCCCGGATCCGATTCGCTGGCCCCATCGGCCCTGACGCCCGAGCCCCGAGTCCCGGCCGCCTCAGCTGCTGATCGTTTCCAGGGTTCCTTGCCCTTCCACAGGGTTTTGTGTCTGATTTATCCCTGCGAATAGCCTGCGAATAGGCAAGGAAGCGCCGCGGGGCCCGCCGCGCCGAGGCGGCTGGGGCCATCGCCGCCGGGAGGTGGCCGCGCGGGTGCGGGGAGGCGGCGCGGGGGTGTCGGGCAGGGGTGGCCGTGGCGGGGCGGACACGCCGGGGCGAGGTGTCCGTACCATGGGCGGTGGCACGAACGTCGCCAGTGCCCGTCTGGCGGGCGCGTCGGCGTGCCTCGGCGCAGATCGGCGCGGCGGAGTTCCGCTGCGGCGTTCGCGTCACCGGTTCCAGCCGGCACCGTCGTTCGCACGGTGCCGTTGTCGTTGTTGCGGGGTCGAGAGCCCCACGTCCGCCCCGGAGCGCCCCACCGTGTCCCTTCGTGCCGATCTTCGTAACGTGGCCATCATCGCCCACGTCGACCATGGCAAGACCACGCTCGTCGATGCCATGCTGCGCCAGTCCGGCGCCTTCGGCGAGCACGCTGAACTGACCGACCGCGTGATGGACTCGATGGATCTTGAGCGCGAGAAGGGCATCACGATCCTCGCGAAGAACACCGCGGTCCGTCACGGCGACATGACGATCAACATCATCGACACCCCCGGCCACGCCGACTTCGGCGGCGAGGTGGAGCGCGGCCTGTCCATGGTCGACGGCGTGCTGCTGCTGGTGGACGCGAGCGAGGGCCCGCTGCCGCAGACCCGCTTCGTGCTGCGCAAGGCGCTCGCGGCCCGGCTGCCGGTGGTGCTGGTCATCAACAAGGTGGACCGGTCCGACGCGCGGATCGCCGAGGTCGTCGACGAGACCTACGAGCTCTTCCTCGACCTCGACGCGGACGAGGAGCAGATCGACTTCCCGATCATCTACTGCAACGCCAAGGCCGGCCGCGCCTCGACGACCCGCCCGGCCGACGGCGCGAGCCCCGACTCGCCGGACCTCAAGCCGCTGTTCGACCTGCTGCTGGAGACCGTCCCNGCGCCGTCGTTCGACCCGGACGCGCCGCTGCAGGCGCTGGTCACCAACCTCGACGCGTCGCCCTACCTCGGCCGCCTGGCGCTGTGCCGCGTGCACAACGGCACGATCAAGCGCGGCCAGCAGGCCACCCTGTGCCGCGCGGACGGCACTCAGACGCGCGTCAAGATCAGCGAGATGCTGATGACCCAGGCGCTGGAGCGGGTGCCGGCGGAGGAGGCCGGGCCGGGCGACATCATCGCCATCGCCGGCATTCCCGACATCACCATCGGTGAGACCCTCGCCGACCTGGACGACCCCCGTCCGCTGCCGGTGATCACCGTCGACGAGCCGTCGATCAGCATGACGATCGGCATCAACACCTCGCCGCTGGCGGGCAGGTCCGGCAAGAAGCTCACCGCCCGGCTGGTGAAGAACCGCCTGGACGCCGAGCTCGTCGGCAACGTGTCCATCCGCGTGCTGNCGACCGAGCGGCCCGACACGTGGGAGGTGCAGGGCCGCGGTGAGCTCCAGCTCGCCGTCCTCGTCGAGCTGATGCGCCGCGAGGACTTCGAGCTGACCGTCGGCAAGCCGCAGGTGGTCACCCGGATCGTCGACGGCAAGGTGCACGAGCCGGTGGAGCGCCTCACCATCGACGCGCCCGAGGAGTTCCTCGGCACGCTCACCCAGCTCCTCGCGCTGCGCAAGGGCCGGGTCGAGCAGATGGTCAACCACGGCACCGGCTGGATCCGGCTGGAGTACCTGGTCCCCGCCCGCGGGCTGATCGGCTTCCGGACCGAGTTCCTCACCGAGACCCGTGGCACCGNCCTGCTGCACCACGTCTTCGACCGGTACGAGCCCTGGTTCGGCGAGCTGCGGACGCGGGCCACCGGCTCGATGGTCGCCGACCGCAGCGGGGTGGCCACCGCCTACGCGCTGTTCAACCTCCAGGAGCGCGGCACGATGTTCATCGGGCCGACGACCGAGGTCTACGAGGGCATGATCTGCGGCGAGAACTCCCNGGCGGACGACATGGACGTCAACCCGACCAAGGAGAAGAAGCTGACGAACATGCGCTCGTCCACCGGTGACGAGCTGGTCCGGCTCACCCCGCACCGGGTGCTCACCCTCGNGCAGGCGCTGGAGTTCTGCCGCGAGGACGAGTGCGTCGAGGTGACGCCGGGCTTCGTCCGACTCCGCAAGGTGGCGCTCACCGCCGGGGAGCGGGAGAAGCTGCGCTCGCGGCGCCGCTGACCCTGGCGGGCGGTCGTCGGGACGGGCCTGTGGCCGCAACGGGCCGTAGGGTCGGGATGGTGACATCTGCTACCACGCCGTCGGCCCCGTCCACCCCGCCGGCCGCCCGCCGGCTGATGTTCGTCCACGCCCATCCCGACGACGAGGTGATCTCCACGGGGATCGCGCTCGCCTCCTACGCCGCGGCCCCGGACACCTCCGTCACCCTCGTGACCTGCACGTTGGGGGAGGAGGGCGAGGTGCTGGTGCCCGAGCTGATCAATCTGCGGGCGGATCGCGGCGATCAGCTCGGCGGCTACCGGATCGGCGAGCTCGCCGGGTCCTGCGCCGCGCTCGGCATCACCGACCAGCGTTTCCTCGGCGGTCCGGGCCGCTGGCGGGACAGCGGCATGATCGGCACCCCGCCGAACGACCATCCCCGCAGCCTGTGGCGGGCCGACCTGGACGAGGCGACGGCCGAGCTGGTCCGGATCGTCCGCGACGTCCGGCCGCACGTGCTGGTCAGCTACGACTCCCACGGCGGCTACGGGCATCCCGACCACATCCGGGCCCACCAGGTCACCGTGCGGGCCTTCACCGACGCCGCCGACCCGGCGTTCGCCCCGGGCACCGGCGAGCCCTGGCAGGTCGCCAAGCGCTACGAGACGGCGATGCCCCGCTCGCGAGCCGTCGCGGGGTTCGAGCTCTTCCACGACTCCGCCGACCGGAACAACCCCTTCGCCGGCCTGAAGTCCGTCGACGACCTGGCGATGAGGCTCGTCGACGACGCCGACATCACCGCCGAGATCTCCGCGCCGGAGTTCTTCGACGCCAAGATCGCCGCGATGCGGGCGCACCGGACCCAGATGGCCGTCGACGGCTTCTTCTTCGCCCTCGCCGACGGCATCGGCCAGCGGGCGTGGGGTGTGGAGCACTTCGTGCTCGCCGCGGGCACCCGTGGCCCCGGCGACGGGCCCGACGGCCGCGAGCGGGACCTGCTCGCCGGCGTCACCTTCTGACCATCGTGGGAATCCCGCCGGCCTGCCCGCCGTTGGTGCACATGTGCAGCGGTGTAACGCTGTAATCAGTGCACGCACGGGTGCGGGCCCGGGAGGTCGGATGCACGCCAGCAACGAGGGATATCCCCACCGTCCGGATGAGCCGTTGGACGCCTACTCGACGATCGTCACCCAGGTCGCCGCCGCGCTGACCCCGTCGGTGGCNAGCCTGCGGGTGCGGACCCGGCGCGGGGCCGGGGCGGGATCGGCCGTGGTGTTCACCGACGACGGCTTCCTGCTCACCTCGGCCCACGTCGTCGAGGGGCTGCTCGGCGGGGGCGGCTCCCCGGTCGGGCTCGCCCAGTTCGCCGACGGGACCGAGCGCGAGTTCGACGTCGTCGGCGCCGACCCGCTGTCCGATCTCGCCGTGCTGCGGGCCCGTGGCGCGACGCCGCGGGCCGCCGTCCTCGGCGACGCCGCCGGGCTTCGGGTCGGCCAGCTCGTCGTCGCCGTCGGCAACCCGCTCGGGCTGACCGGCAGCGTGACGGCCGGCGTCGTGAGCGCGCTCGGCCGGTCGCTGCCGACCCGCGCCGGCTCCGCGGTGCGGGTGGTGGACGAGGTCATCCAGACCGACGCGGCGCTGAACCCGGGCAACTCGGGCGGCGCGCTCAGCACGGCCGACGCCCGGGTGATCGGGATCAACACGGCCGTCGCCGGGGTGGGGCTGGGGCTCGCCGTCCCCGTCAACGCGGCGACCCGGAAGATCCTCGCCGCGCTCATGCGGTACGGGCGGGTGCGCCGGGCCTACCTCGGCGTGGCCGGGGTTCGGGTCCCGCTGCCGCCGGCCGTCGCGGAGCGCACCCGCCAGAGCCACGGCGTCCGTCTCGCCGAGGTGGTCGTCGACAGCCCGGCGGGCGGCGCGGGCCTGTTCACCGGGGACCTCGTGCTGTCGCTGGACAGGGTTCCCATCGTCACCCCCGCTGACCTTCAGCGGCTGCTGACGGAGGCCACGATCGGCCGCGCGGTGGAGCTGACGGTCTGGCGGCGCGGCGCCATGGTGGACGTCATCGTCGTCCCCCGGGAGCTCGTGACCACCTGACCCTCGTCAGGTGCCCGAGTGGGGCACGCCGGGTGGGGTGAGGTCGTGGCCGGCGTCGCACTCCGCCGCCCGGCGGGGGAGGCGGTCGGACTGGCCGGGCGGTTCCCGCGCATCATGTCCTACTGTCGGAACATGCCCCGCCCCGGTACCGGTCCCCGTCGGACGCCGCCTTCGTCCCGGTCGTCTCAGTCATCCGGGTCAACCCGAAGGTCGGGGACGGGGCCGGCCCAGGGCGCCTCGTCCGGGGGCGGCCCGGGGGGCGGCGGGGCGCGCCCTCGAGCCGCGGGGAAGGGTGCCAGGGGCTCCTCGGGCGCCGAGGGCTCCCCGGCGGGCTCGTCGGTGGCCTCGTCAGCAGGGTCGTCGGGTGGGGCGGCGGTGTCCGGGTCGGTGGGGTCCGGGTCGGCGGCTCCGGGCGGGAAGTCGGGGCCGGTCGGGAAGTCGGGGCCGGGCGGGAAGTCGGGGCCGGCCGGCCGGCCCGGGTTCGCCGCGTCGACGGCCGAACCGGAGCCGGGTCGGGTCTTCCTCGGTTTCTCGTATGTGCTGGGCATTGTCCTCGGCGTCGGGCTGGGCCTCTACGGCGTCTTCCTCGTCCCCGACGGCCCCCGTCCGGGCGGCACGCTGCTGTCCGTCGGCCTGCTGCTGGCGTTGGTGGGCAACGGGGCGGCGGCGCTGCTGGTGCGCTGGCTGACCGGCACCCGGCTGGGCCCGGCGACGGTGCTGATCGGCTGGATGCCGGTGGTGCTGCTGCTCGCCGCCTCCCGCCCCGAGGGTGACCTGCTGCTGCAGTCCAGCGCCACCGCGTACGCGTTCCTGCTGCTCGGCGGACTGAGCCCGATCGTCGTGGCGGTCCTCGGCGGGGCGCGCCGCGGGTTCACCGTGCTCCCGCCCCCGCGCTGACCGGCGCCGGCCCGCTCCCGACCGCGCCGGCCCGCTCCCGACCGCGCCGGCGAGCCTCCGACCGCGACGGCGAGCCCCGGCGACGACGGGAGGTGCGCCCCGATGGCGGGAGGCACCCAGACGGGGGGACAGGCCACTGTGCAAGATGTCACCGGCTCCGGCATCCGGGACCGCGGCAGGGGACCGCGGCGGTAGCGTGAGCCGGGTGGGCAGCCTGCCGCAGGAGATCCGCAGCGATCCACCCGCCGTCCGGGCGCCCCTGGATGCGGGTGACTTTCGCCGGGCGGTCGGCAGGTTCGCCACGGGTGTGACGGTTCTCACCACCGTCACCGAGGGGCGCCATCTCGGCATGACGGCGAACTCGTTCGTCTCGGTCTCCCTCGACCCGTTGCTGGTGCTGGCCAGCATCCGCCGCGACGCCCGGTTCCACGCCCCACTGCTGGCCGCGGGGGTCTGGGGCGTCTCGGTGCTCGCCGCCGACATGACCGAGGCCTCGCGCTTCTTCGCCCGGCGGGCGTACGAGCAGCCCGGCGACATGTTCGCCCAGTGGCCGCACACGATCGGCGGGCAGACCGGCGTCGTCCTGCTCGACGGCGCCCTGTCGGTCTTCGAGTGCCGGACGGTGTCGACGCACGCCGGCGGGGATCACACCCTGGTCGTCGGCGAGGTGGTGTCGTTCGCGCAGCCTCGCGATGACGCCGACCCCCTCGTCTTCTTCGAGGGGAAGTACCTCGACCTGGCGCCGTCCCGCGAGGCGGTCCCCGCCCAGGACGGTGGCGCTAAGCGGATCTAGCGGATCCAGCGGATCTAGTTGAGGCGGGCGCGGGCCGCCGCGGCGGCCTGGCGGGCGGCGGCCGCCGCCGCGGGCTCCACCTCGGCCACCGTGTCGGCGAAGGTCGCCAGGTCGGTCGCGCCGCCGAGGAAGTCGCCCAGCCGCACGCGCAGCTCGCCGCGCTCGCGGCGCAGGTTCGCCGGATGGCTGGGGAGCAGCAGCGAGAGCTCGACGGCCCACAGCCGGGTCCGCGGCGTGTCCGAACGGNCGGCGAGGATGCGGATGTTGCCGAGGATGCGGCTCAGCACGTCCCCGGCGCTCATCGGGGCCAGGTGCGCCCGGTTGAACGCGACCCCCGCCGCGCGGACCTTCGCCGCGGCGTCGTGGATGGTCAGCAGCCGGCCGGCCGCGAAGGGGTCGACGAGCACGAAGTCCTCGGGCGAGCCGACGGCGACGACGACATGCCCCGGCAGGCCGACCGGGTAGGCGGCGACCCCGAGCCGCTGGGCCACCTCCAGCCAGACGACGGAGAGCAGGATCGGCAGCCCCCGGCGGCGGCGCAGCACGTCGGGCAGCAGCGAGGAGCGCACATCGTCGTAGTCGTCCGCGGAACCGGCGAAGCCGGCGTCGAGACCGAGCGCCTCGTGCAGGGCCTCCGCGGCGGCCCGCGGATCAAGGGCGCCGAAGCGGCGCAGCTCCCCGAGACGGCCGACCGGGGGGTCGACGCCGGGCCCCGGCTGCCCCCCGCCGCCGGCGCCACCGGCCGGCGGCGGCGTGCCGCGCTCCACCCGCGGGAAACCCCGGGTGGCGGTGGCTCGGGCGGCGAGCAGCGGGCGGGCGCGCAGGGCGAGCGCATCCAGGGCCCCGAGGGTGGCCGCGGCGTCGACGGCGTCGGCGGTCGGATCCGCCTCGGCGGCGAGCAGGTGGCAGGCGACGGCCAGGTCGACGGGCTCGCGCCGGACGACCTCGGCGAACCGGCTGCGGCTGCGGGTGCTCATCCGCGCTCCGTCCCGCCTGTGTCGGTGTCCTGTTCCGTCATAGCTGGGATTGTCGCTCGCCGGACCGGCCGGGTTCGGACGATGGTGCCCGGAGGCGGTATGTCCGCATTGGCGTCGAGCGGACCAGCCGCGGTCGTGACCTGCGTGGCCGGATCGGTGGGTGATCGCCGCGCGGGGGGTCTAGGGGGTATGACGCGTGCCGCGACCACGTCATCCTCGGTAATCTGGACGTGCGTGCCCTCCGCCGTTTCGACCGTCAGCACGTGCGATGACCATGACCGTAGTGTCCCGAGAACGTCACTGAGAGGTATCGGACCCGGGATGCGCCTGCGGATCATGACTCGCGCGCCGATGTCGGCCTGAGTGATGCGGACGACATACACCACCAGCGCACGCCCTTGTTGTCGACACGGAACTGTCCATGTCGATACTAAGGACTCAGTCGCCCGCGAGCCCGAGGAGGAACAACCGGTGACCTACGTCATCGCGGAGCCCTGCGTCGATGTCAAGGACAGGGCCTGTATCGAGGAGTGCCCGGTCGACTGCATCTACGAGGGCGGACGGATGCTCTACATCCAGCCCGACGAGTGCGTCGACTGTGGAGCATGTGAGCCGGTCTGCCCCGTAGAGGCGATCTACTACGAGGACGACGTCCCCGATCAGTGGAAGGGGTACACGGACACCAACGCCAACTTCTTCGAGGAGCTCGGTTCGCCGGGCGGCGCCTCGAAGGTCGGCGCGCTGGACTTCGACCCGCCGGCGGTCGCCGCGCTGGCCCCCCAGGGCGAGTCCTGAGCGGCTCTGGGAGGTCGGGCAACACCTCCGGAGTCCTGCGGTCACCGGCCCGTTCCCGCGTGCGGCTGCCCGACTTCCCCTGGGACCAGCTCGTCTCCTACAAGGAGAAGGCCCGCACGCACCCCTACGGGCTCGTCGACCTCTCGGTCGGGACTCCGGTCGACTCCACCCCGGCCGTCGTGCAACAGGCGCTGGCCGGTGCCGCGGATGCTCCGGGCTATCCGCTGACGGTCGGTACCCCGGATCTTCGAGAGGCGGCGGCGGGCTGGTTGGCCCGCCGCCTCGGCGTCCTCGTGGATCCGGGTGCCGTCCTGCCGGTGCTCGGCACCAAGGAGCTGGTCGCCCAGCTCCCGGGGCAGCTCGGTCTCGAACCAGGGGACCGGGTCTGGGTGCCGACGCCGGCGTACCCGACCTATGAGGTCGGCGCCCTGCTCGCGCGCTGCGAGCCGGTCGTCGGCCCCGCGGACGGGGTGACGCTCGTCTNGCTGAACTCGCCCGCGAACCCGACGGGGCGGGTGCTGACCGTCGACGAGATGCGAGCGGTCGTCGCCTGGGCCCGCGAGCGGGGCGTCATCGTCGCCAGCGACGAGTGCTACATCGAACTGGGCTGGGAGGCCCGGCCCGTCTCCGTGCTGCACCCGGACGTCTGCGGCGGATCCCACGAGGGCCTGCTCGCGGTGCACTCCCTGTCGAAGCGGTCCAACCTCGCGGGCTACCGGGCCGGCTTCGTCACCGGCGATCCGCAGCTCGTCGAGGGGCTGATCGGGGTCCGCAAGCACGCCGGGTTCATGATGCCGACCCCGGTGGCGGCGGCGATGGCCGCCGCTTACGCCGACGACATCCACGTCGCCGACCAGCGGGCCCGCTACGCCAACCGGCGGGCGGTCCTGGCGGCGGCGCTCGCGGTCGCCGGGTTCACCATCGACCACAGCGAGGCCGGCCTGTACCTGTGGGCCACCCGTGGCGAGGACGCGTGGGCGACGGTCGACGCCCTCGCCGGGGTCGGCGTGCTCGTCGCGCCCGGGACGTTCTACGGGGAGGGCGGCCGCCACCATGTCCGGGTCGCCCTCACCGCGCCGGACTCCCAGGTGGCGACCGTCCCCGAGCGGATGACCATGCTGGCGCCGGCCGTCGTGGCGGGCGGCGCCGGATCGCATCCGAGCGGGCCGGCCGGCGGGCCGCCGGCGGGCGGTGGCTACCCGCAGTCCGGGCCGCCGGCGGGGTACGGCGCCCAGCAGGGTGGCTACGCCGCCCCGGGCCCCGGCTACCCGGCCGGGCCGGCGCGGGTGCCCTACGAGTCCGCGGCGGGCTACGAGACCCGGCCCGCGTACGAGCCGCGGCCGGGCCGCGAGGGCCAGCCCGGCTATGACGGCCAGCCCGGCTACGAGGGCCAGCCCGGCTACGAGGGCGCGCGAGCCTACGAGGGCCAGCCCCGCTACGAGGGACAGCCGACCTACCAGGGCGAGCCGACCTACCAGGGCGAGCCGACCTACCAGGGCCAGCCCACCTTTCAGGGCCGGACCGGCTTCGAGGGCGAGACCGGTCAGGGCCGGACCGGCTTCGAGGGCCAGACCGGTTACGAGGGCCAGGCAGGTTACGAGGGTCAGGCCGGCTTCCGGGGCCAGNCGGCCTACGAGGGCCGGGCCGGCTTCGAGGGCCAGCCCGGTTACGAAGGTCAAGCCGGCTACGAGGGGCAGCCCGGCTTCGAGGGCCAGCGCGGTTATGAGGGCCAGCGCGCCTTCGAGGGTCAGCGCGCCTTCGAGGGGCAGCCCGGCTACGAGCGCTCCCCGCGCCACGCGCGGCAGTCCGGCTACGGCGCTCGGTCGGGCGGTCACGACGATCCGGCCCGGCGCGACGGCCAGGCCGGCTACGACCCCGCGAGCGGCTACGACCCCACGAGCGGCTACGAGAATCCCGCGGACTACGAGCGGCCGGCCGGCCACGACGATCCGCCGACCGGCCACGGCCAGCCCTCCAAAGCCGGCCGTCACGCCGCCGGCGGCTCGTGGAACGGCGAGCCGGACATCCGCTGACCCCTGCGGCCGGCCCCCGGGCCGGCCGCAGCCAGCGCCGCCGGGAACCCGTACGCCCCACGACGCGCGGCTTCACGGTCCGCGGCCCCGGGGCGGGCGGGAGCCACGGCGTGGCCGCTACCGCCGCCGACCTCGTAAGGTCGGGCCTGTGAGCGCACCCAACACGAGCTTCGACTCCCCGATCGATCCCATCATCGACGAGCTGTGGGATCGCCGGGCGGACCTGACCCCCGACGACGCCGACGCCCGCAAGACCGTGGTCGCGGCCGTCGACGCCATCGACGCCGGGATCGCCCGCGTCGCGATCGTCGCCGCAGACGGCTCGGTCGTCGTCGACGAGCGGGCCAAGCGGGCGATCCTGCTGTCCTTCAAGGTTCTGCCGATGGCCGAGTCGGCCGCCGGGGACTTCCACTACCACGACCGGATGCCGCTGAAGACCCGGTTCGACGGCGTCCGGGTGGTGCCGGGGGCCATCGTCCGCTGGGGTGCGCACGTCCAGCCCGGCGCGATCCTCATGCCCAGCTACACGAACATCGGCGGGTACGTGGGCGCCGGCACCCTGGTCGACACCTGGGCGACGGTCGGGTCCTGCGCCCAGGTCGGCAGCAACGTGCATCTCTCGGGCGGCGTCGGGCTCGGCGGCGTGCTCGAACCGCCGAACGCGGTCCCCGTCGTCATCGAGGACGACGCCTTCGTCGGCAGCCGGTGCATGGTCGTCGACGGGGCGAGGGTCCGCCGCGGCGCCAAGCTCGGCGCCGGGGCGATCCTGACCGCGTCCACCCACGTCTTCGACGCGAACACCGGCGAGGAATACCCGCGCGGCGAGATCCCCGAGCGAGCGGTCGCCGTCGGTTCCAGCCGGCTGAAGTCGTTCCCCGGCGGCGAGTTCGCGATGCCGTGCATCCTGGTGCTGCGCACCCTCGCCGAGGGTGAGATCCACGACAAGCTGGCGCTGAACGACGTCCTGCGCGAGCACGGCGTCGCCGGCTGACCCCCGTCCCCGCGGAGTCGAGCCGCGCCACCGGCTGAGCCCGTTTCCTCGGGTCGAGCCGCGCCACCGGCTGACCTCCGTCCCCGTGGGTCGAGCCGCGCCACCAGCCCCGTCGGGGTCGCGGCTCGGCACTCGCGGGGGCCGTAGGGTCGACGGCATGGATCTGGATCTCACCGTTCCGGTCGGCGAGCTCACCCGGCGGCTGGTCGACGTGCCGTCCGTGAGTGGCGGGGAGGCTGCGCTGGCGGACGCGGTGGAGAAGGCGCTCGCGGCGATCGACGGGCTGCGGGTCGACCGCGACGGCGACGCGGTCGTGGCCCGGACCTTCCTCGGTCGGCCGTCCCGGATCCTGCTCGCCGGGCACCTGGACACCGTCCCGCTGGCGGACAACCTGCCCGCGCGGGTGGTAGACGGGCGGCTCTACGGCTGCGGGACCTCCGACATGAAGGCGGGCGTGGCGATCGCGCTGCGCCTGGCGGCCACCCTGCCGATCACCGACGCGGGCGCGCTGCGCCACGACGTCACCTGGATCTGCTACGACAACGAAGAGGTCACCGCCGACCGCAACGGGCTGCGCCGCCTCGCCGCGCGGCACCGGGACTGGCTGGACGCGGACCTCGCCATCCTCATGGAGCCCACCTCCGGCGAGGTGGAGGCCGGCTGCCAGGGCACGCTGCGCACCGTCGTCACGCTGCCCGGCACCCGGGCGCACTCCGCCCGCTCCTGGCTCGGCGACAACGCCATCCACAAGGCGGCGGGCGTGCTGGGCCGGCTCGCCGGCTACCGGGCTCGGATCGTGACGCTCGACGGATGCACCTACCGCGAGGGGCTGTCCGCGGTCCGCATCGACGGCGGCGTGGCCGGCAACGTGATCCCCGACCTGTGCCGGGTGACGGTGAACTTCCGCTTCGCGCCGGACCGCACGCCCGAGGAGGCGTTCGCCCACGTCCGGGGGGTCTTCGACGGCTATGACCTGGAGCTGACCGACCTGGCGGCCGGCGCGCCGCCCGGGCTCGCGGCGCCCGCCGCCGCGGCGTTCGTCGCCGCCACCGGCCGTGTCCCGGTGGCGAAGTACGGCTGGACGGACGTCGCCCGCTTCGCCGAGCTCGGCATCCCCGCGCTGAACTACGGCCCGGGCGATCCCAACCTCGCCCACACCCGCGACGAGTACGTGGAGCTCGCCGCGATCGACGAGGGCGAGCGGCTGCTGCGCCGCTACCTGACCGTCTGACTACCTGACCGCCTGATCGCCTGGCCGCGACAGGCCATCACCGCGCGTCACTAGAATCGTTGCCCGCGTCTGGGTTGTTTGCCCGTTTATGACATGTTTCGAAGGTGGATCGACTCACGATCCGTCCGGCATGCNCCCAACGGGGAGCAGCGCATCCGGCAAGAATTTGGCGCGAATCGGTCGAGTAGCGATTTATGTCACGCACACGAGCCATCACGCGATGCCGGCATAGAACTGACGATGCTAGGACGTTAGAGTTGGGTGCGCACGTACAGTGCCGGCCGGNCGGGGGGTCCGCAGGGCCGGTGATGCGGCGGGCCAGGGGGGCTCGGCCGGTGACCGGGATGCAGCGTCATGCGCCGTGACCAGGGCTGTCGGTGTTGCGAGCCCCTTTCCGTCGTCGTCGGCCAACGAGGGTCGTGACCATGGGGGGTCAGCCAGGTGACGGACACTGTCTTCAGCGATGCCAGGATCGGGTCGGGGGGCGACCCGAAGACCGGACCCAATGGCGATGAATCGGACAAAAGCGACCAGGNCTACGACGAACGCACGCTGACCAACATCGACCGGAGGTCGCTTCCGACGCGTCTCAAACAGGTGGCTGAGGTCGGGGCGCGGCCTGCCCTGCCCATGACGGAGCAGGCGATCCCGGTACAGCGGCCGCGCGCGCAGCGCGGCGCGCTCGGCGGGGTGGAAACGGCGGAAGGGGATGCCCTCGGCGGGGCCGGGGCCGCGGGGGAGAGCTATGTCCTCGGGGGGCTCGGGACCACTGCGGAGAGTGACGCTGCCGGCTGGCCCGGGGCCGCCGGCGGCCGCGGTGCCCGTGGGGAGGCCGGCGCCGGCAGCGGCGTCCCGCTCGATCCCGAGGACCGCGCCGACGGCTTCGAGGGCTACCGGGCCAGGGTGCCCTGGGAGCGCAGGTTCGGCTGGTTACTGATGGGTTCGGACGCGGCGGCCTGCGTGATCGCCGCCGGCGTGGCCTACCTCGTGCGGTTCGGCGGTGTGGTCGAGTTCGACCTGAAGCCCGTGTCGGCGAAGCCCTACCTGGCGATGTCGGTCGTGCTGCCCGTCGTCTGGGTGCTGGCGATGTTCCTGGGCCGCGCCTACGAGAGCCGTTTCCTCGGCGGCGGGTCGGAGGAGTTCCGCCGGGTCCTCAACGCCGCCGCGCACCTGACCGCGGTCGTGGCCGTGCTGTCGTATGCGACCAAGGCCGAGCTCGCCCGCGCGTACGTCCTGATCGCCTTCCCCGCCGCGCTCCTGCTGACGGTGCTCGGCCGCTGCGCCGCCCGCGGCTACCTGCACCGCCTGCGCCGCGGCGGCCGCGGCCTGCACCGGGTGCTCGTGGTCGGCGCCGGCGACTCGGCGGCGTCGCTCGTCCGGCTCGCGCGGCGCGACCCCACCGCGGGCTGGTCGGTCGTCGGCGTCGTGCTGGACCGCTCGCCCGGTCGCCACAGCCACGACTACGCCGACCGCGGCGGCTTCGACCTGCTGGGTGTGCCCATCGTCGGCACGTCCGAGAGCCTGCACACCGCCATCCGGGCGACCCATGCGACCACCGTGGCGATCAGCCCGCAGATGGACGGCGAGACGCTGCGCCGGGTGCTGTGGATGCTGGAGGGCAGCGACGTCGACGTGCTGGTCTCCTCGGCGCTGACGGACGTGACCGGCCCGCGGATCTCGATCCGCCCGGTGGCGGGCCTGCCGCTGCTGCACATCGAGGAACCGGAGCTGACCGGCGCGCGGCGGGCCGTGAAGGGCCTGTTCGACCGCAGCGTGGCCATCGGCGTGCTGCTGCTGTCCTCGCCGCTGTTCGTGGCGCTGGCGCTCGCGGTCCGCCTCACCAGCCCCGGCCCGGCGATCTTCCGCCAGACCCGGGTCGGGTGCGACGGCCGGCCGTTCACCATGTTCAAGTTCCGTTCGATGTACGTCGACGCGGAGGCGCGCAAGGCGGAGCTGGCGGCGCAGAACGAGCGCGCCGAGGGCCTGCTGTTCNAGATGCGCGACGACCCCCGGATCACGAAGGTCGGCAAGTTCCTGCGCAAGTGGTCGCTGGACGAGCTACCTCAGTTNCTCAACATCGCCAATGGCACGATGTCTCTCGTCGGCCCGCGCCCACCGCTGCCCGCCGAGGTCGCTCAGTACGAGGACGAAGTTCACCGCCGCCTCATGGTCAAACCGGGCCTGACCGGCCTGTGGCAGATCTCCGGCCGATCTGATCTCGAATGGGACGAGTCGGTTCGCCTCGACCTGCGCTACGTCCAGAACTGGTCACTACCGCTTGACTTCTACATCCTGTGGCGCACCGTCTTCGCCGTCCTACGCCGCGAAGGCGCGTACTGAGCTGGCCCTGGCCCGAATAACAGAGGAGAACGTGCCGCGTCCACGTCGACAGCTCGGTCCACGGACGCGGCGCGTCTGCGCACCCCCACGGCCCTAAATCCGACCGTTGTGTGGACCGGGTGGATTCGTAGCGAGTTCATTTGGGCGACCGCAACCCGGGCGGGGTCAAGCTTGACGGGTTCGAGTTGGGCCGCTGTTGCCAATGCAGGTAGCCGAGAAGGTGGATGACGTCCATCACTGGTCGGTGGCGCAGCTCGGTCGGCACTGCCGGCAGCAAGCCTCCGGATGCTCTGACCTCAGAGGCAGGCGCATTAGCTCCACCGTGAGCCGCTTTACATCCAGAACTAGTCACCTCCCTCGAGGTGACTACCCCTTCGGGGTGTACCGTATGGGCAGTTCTGTGCTGTAGGGGGGCGTACTGAACGAGGACCAACCGTCGTCGGGGGACGCGACCACGCCGATCATTNGGCAACGGGAGCGAGACGGTGTGCCTGGGAAACCTGGCGGCGGAGAAGAACGTACCGAGCATGTGCTGATCGTAAAGCGCACGCCGGCCATCACCGGATCGGACTACGAGTCGGTGCCGGGTGCCGCGCTGGCGGTCGGGGCGCTGGATGGCGCTGCGGCGGCCGCTCAGCGTTCCCGTCGGCGGCGGCGGTTCACCGTGGCCGGAGTCGTTGTGGTCGGTGGGTTGATCCTGCTCGCCGCCGGCGTGCTCGTCGGCCAGGTCCTGTGGGTCCGGTCGGATCTCGCCGGTGCCCCAGACAAGCTGGGGGTGTTGCAGGACCGAGCCCTCGACGGCGACGTTCCCGCCGCACGGCAGACCCTCGCCCAGGTGGGAGCGGCGACCGGGCGCGCGCGGAGCCATTCGGCTGGCCCGGTCTGGTGGCTCGGCTCGAAACTGCCTTTCGTCGGGTCGAGCCTCGGCACCACCCGTGAGCTGGTCGTGTCGCTCGACGATCTGGCGGACGGCCCGTTGGCGAATCTCGTCGCCGTCGCCGACAAGATCAATCCGGACACCCTCGTCCGGGACGGCACGGTCGATCTCGCCGCGCTCGACGAGGCGCGCGAACCCATCATCAATGGAAGCACCGAGGTCAGCGTCGCGAGCCGGCGGGTGCAGTCTCTACCGTCGACGGGACTGCTCGGACCGGTGCGCCAGGCCCGGTCCGAGGCCGTCGAGAAGATCGGTAAGCTCAGCAGCCTGCTTGACGGGGCGGCAGAGGCAGTGCGGATCGGCCCGGGAATGCTCGGCGCCAACGGGCCCCGCACCTATTTCATTGCCTTCCAGAACAACGCCGAGATCAAGGGGACCGGGGGCCTGCTCGGCGTCTTCGGTGTGCTAACGGCCAACCACGGCAAGGTTGATCTCGTCAGGACGGCGTCCAACACTGAACTGCGGGATTTTCCACTGCCNGTCGTCGATCTGGGGCCGGAGTTCAACCAGAATTATGGCCCACTGTTCCCGGGGGCGATCTGGTCGAACGCGAACTCGAGCCCGCACTTCCCCTACGCCGGCCGGACGTGGGCCGCGATGTACGAGCACCAGTTCGGGACCCACATCGACGGGGTTATCGCGGCCGACCCGGAGATGCTCGCCCACCTGCTGCGTGCCACCGGACCGGTTCCGCTACCCGATGGCCGGGTGGCCACGGCGGACAACGTCGCCAGGATCGTCGAGGTCGACGCCTACGCCGAGTACGACGGCAAACGCAGCGATCGGAAAGACTTCCTGCGCGGTGTCGCGGAGGCGGCGTTCCATGCGGCACTGAACGGCAAGGCGCCGTCACGGAAACTGCTCGCCGAGCTCGGCGACGCCGGCCGGGCCCAGCGCCTGCAGATCTGGTCGCCGCGGGCGGAGGAGATGGCCGGATTGCGCCAGGCGCATCTTACCGGGGAGATGTACCAGGGCCCGGCGCCGTATGCGGGGATCGTGCTGAACAACGTTTCCGGTGCGAAACTCGACTACTACCTCGACCGCAATATCTCCTACACCCTCGGCACCTGCAACGGCGACCACCGGTCCGGCCGAATTGCCGTGAAACTCACCAATGAAGCGCCGTCAAACCTGCCGACATTTGTTACGGATCGCATCGATGCGCCCCGAGGCACCTATCCGCCAGGCCAAAGCCGGCTGCAGCTCTCGATCTACATGACAGAGGGAGCCGAGATAACCGGAGTAGCTCTAGACGGCAAACAAATCAATTTTAACAGCGGAACTGAACTTGGCCATCCCAGAATAACAATGTGGATCTACCCGACACCCAGACTCCCACTCGAAGTTACCGTCAACACTCGGGAGCCAGTTAGATATGAAATGCCCATCGTGCCAATTCAACCGATGGCCCGTGCTGTAGAGGCGGGGTCTGTTGATGAGACCTCAGTCGCAAACTGTATCAGAAATTAGTAAGAAAGAGATGGCCCTATCTTCAACCTTTTCCGTGCGGCATATTATCCGGATCAAAAAGTAAACGCAAGTTGAAAGCCGTCGGGGGAAGTATGGTACACGCACGGATTACCTACGCCTCAAAAAAATTTCGTGTTGTAAACGAAGAAAACGGCGCTAAGCCGTCTCTAGCGGAGAGTGGCGCCATGCAAAAAACGGTCGATTTGCGGTCAAAAAAAACAAAAAAAAGAGTTTCTGACGTCGATATCGACGATGTCAGCCTCTACGAGGCGGTTGAAATAATCGGGAGCCTCTCATCCACGAGGGGCGGAGTGGTAGTCACATGTAACGTTGATCACGCACTTACGCTCCGAATCGATTCGCGTCTACGTCGTNCATACAACAACGCTGACTTGGTAACCGCGGATGGCTCGCCAATCGTCCTTCTCAGCCGTCTAGTGGGTCAAACTCTGCATTCACGCGTAACCGGTGCGGATCTGGTTCCAGCTGTTTGCGATCTGGCGGCAAAGAGAGGTCTGAAACTGGCCCTCTTCGGGGGAGAGGAGGGGGTAGGGGAAGCGGCCGCTCGGGAGCTGCAGCGGCGCCATCCAACCCTCCAACCACCCATAGTTGTCACACCGCCCATGAACCACGTGATTGGAGGGAAGATCGACCACACCTTGGTCGATGAACTCGCACATAACCGGCCAAATATCGTCGTAGTTGGGCTTGGAATGCCAAAACAGGAAATCTGGGCTGACTACCACCGCAAAACGCTTAGCCCGGCGGTCATCATATGCGCGGGTGCCGCTATTGATTTCCTAGCGAAGCGGCAAAGACGTGCCCCCAGACTGGTCCAGAAGATTGGACTTGAATGGATGTGGCGCCTCAGTACCGATTTTCGACGCCTGTGGCGGCGATACTTGGTCCGGGATCTCGCCTTCGTTCCATATGCGATCGGAGAAATCCTGCTTCATAGGTCTACCCGCGAGTCGACGCATCAAGACGACTGATCCAGCCCACGCGCAGACGTTTGAAAAGGCGGAAGCGAATTGCATGCTCCGGGCTATATCCGATGTCCGACCGGAGACAGGGGTTGAGATGACTGCAGTNGGACGGGTTTGGATTGTCAGCAGGGCAGTGGCAGGATTCCACGGCCGAGGCGGTCTCGAAAGGGCGGTGGCTGACCTCACCGAGGGCCTAATAGAAGCCGGAACCGAGGTTCGTCTAGTAACATCCGGACCNATCCCCATGGTGGAAAATCAGAAGTTTCGGCACGTAATATTTGTCTCGTGGCCAGTCATTCAAAATTCTTCTCTCAACGCAAGCGCCGCGTATGCCATCTGGCTTTCACGAGTCCGGAGAACGCTNCATGGACGACTAAGATCGAACGACGTTATGCACGTACACGGCGCTGCGGCGGGCATTCTCGCAGCACTTCCTGGAGGACACATCCGAGTACTCAATCCTCATGGCATGGAAGAATTTCATCAAACGACTCTGCGGGGGCGTGCATCTTGTACTTGGCAGCGCCACTCAGTGCGATCCGGAGCTGCCGCAGCTGACGTAGTGATTGCAACAGATACCCGCCTGGTGGAGACAGTTGAAGCCAACTTGGGATCTGATCAGCAAAAAATCAGAGTAATCCCCAACTCGGTCAACACTGACCTTCTCGAGAGATACTCCGGCAACGTTACGTCAAACCCGAAGTATCCTCGACCATCCGGACAGCTGATGGTGTCAATCGGCCGTCTTGTAGGCAACAAAGGTTACGATCTTCTACCCGATGTTCTGGCTACCGTCAGGACTGCTGGGAAAGAGCTGCAATGGCTGCATATTGGAGTAGGTCCTCTATCTGAAACAATAATTCAAAAAATAAAAATACTCCAATTGGAACGATACGCGAGCCTTGTCGGCGACCTAGACGACCAGACTACCCAGTCTCTTCTATCGAAGGCGGACCTATTCATACAACCATCAAGGTTCGAAGGTAGCAGCCTGACTGTACTTGAGGCGTTGGCTCATGGCCGGCCGACGGTGGCGACAGCTGTTGGAGGAATTCCCGATAAAGTTCAACATNGCATTACAGGGTTACTTGCGGAACCTTCAGTTATGTCGCTAAGTAATGGGGTACTAAGGTTGCTCGATGATCCTGCGTCCGCGTTGGCCATGGGTAGGGAGGGGCGAACGCTTGTTCATAAGCGGTTCTCGCTGAAAGCTATGACGGAAAACTATTTGGCCCTATATCAAGATCTTCTTAGTTCCAGAACCGCCACGTTCACTGAATGATCTTTTATCTCAATATATTATAACATTCGAAAATATTGTTTGGATCTACAAAAAACTTTGTCGACATGACAGAGGGTCGAACTTAAGACAAAGACGGGATTAGTAGTGCGTTCGGTAGTACTTAGTAACATGCAGTGGAATCACAGTACGTCGACCAATAGGCAATACGCTGCGAGAGCCTTGTCGAAATTCGGTAAGACTGCCTACTGTGAAGTTGTAGGCCGACAAGGTGCCCACTGGGAGATACACAACAGCATCCTCGTGACAAGGGCCCGACCCTGGGTCCCCTGGTCGGGCCGTGCCTATCTTCCAACGAGGAAGATCAGATCCTCCCTGGCGAACCNTTGGGTTGACCAGGTAACGACTTATCTTGGAGGACGGCCGGACCTACTACTCACCTATGACCCGATGTCGCTCGGCCTGGCACGCCTATTTGAGCCGTTGAACCTAGTCTACGACTGTGTCGACATTTATGAAGCGCAGCCCTGGTACTCAGGTACGGCGAGCAAACTATCGCTGCGAATCGCAGAAAAAAGGCTCGCCCATGCGGCAGATCTGGTGACAGGAACATCTCCTGGCGTGGTCCAATATTTGCGCCGNCACGGTGTCGAAGCGACCTATCTATCAGGCGCAGTGCTTCCACCTCCTTGGGGAAATGAGCCACTTCCTGACCGGACACCGCGCCGAAGATTTGTCTATGTTGGAGCACTCGATACCTATAAGCTCGACTTTCGAGTGCTCCATAAGATCGCGGACATTCCGCACAGTGAGCTAGTTGTCGTCGGGAAGCGAGAGAATCTAGCCGCGGGGGCTGAGGAGATTTCAGGCCTACAAAAGAGAACAAATGTGAGGATGCTTGGNCCTCTGAGCAGGGAAGATCTATGGCCCGTTCTTCGGGACGCCGATGTTGGAGTTATAGCGCTTGCAGAGGGAGAATACTCCGATGGAAGCTTCCCTCTGAAGGTATGGGATTATCTCTGGGCGTGCCTTCCTGTAATCGCCGTCAGCGCTACTTCGCTTGTCGGGCTACATGCCGATGTCCATGTGACCTCGGATGTAAACACTGATATTCTAGAAGAGATTCTTGCCAAGGAAAAGAAGGATATCGCTCGTCGACAATTTGCCGCAGCATGGACTTCGGATACTCGGTTGCAGCGAATAGTAGACCTAACCAGGAACCCCAATGAGGATAATTGAAGTCTCGAGGCGGCCCAATTTGGGGGGCGCTGAGAGCGTCATCATCGACCTCTCAAACTGGCTTGCCNAGCGCGGNCATGAAGTACTATTCGCCGCNCCGGAGGGCGGCGCCCTTAGGAGGCGGTTGATCGGCAAAGTCGAGACTGTCGATCTGAGAACCGACAAAGACTCGGAGCTAACCAACACACTGATACGTGTGGGTCGAGGCGCCGATGTGATGCATGTACATTGGCGGCGCCAGGCGCTGGCGGCGCTTCCTGCTCGCATCGTCACCAAGACGCCAATAGTTGAGCACGCGCACGTGGAGCTTCCCGGGCGAGATATGAAAGCACTTTCGTACCGAGCGGACCGGATTGNAGCGGTGAGTCCTAGCACGGTGGCAATGGTAGTCCACGGTTACAAGAGGGCGAAATCGCGAGTCCGGCTAGTTGGAAACTGCGTGCCTTGGCATGAGCAGGACCTACTNCATCTTCCCGTACAACGCCCACGGCACGCGCGAATTCTGGGTATTGGCCGCTTGACGGAACAAAAGAACCCTTCGCTTTGGATTATGAGCTGTGCCCGAGTCATAGAGGCGCGCCCCGACATATCGGCCTGCTGGTTTGGAGAAGGTCCACTACTTGCTGAATGCAAGAAAATGGTATTGGAACTCGGTTTAAGTGACCNAATCAATTTCTGCGGAGCCGCGCGTGATCTACGGAAGGAACTCGAGCGGGGCGGATTGCTGCTGATGACATCAAAATGGGAAGGTCTCTCTCTAGCAATGCTCGAGGCAATGGCTGCGGCTGTGCCGGTAGTTTCAACCGACGTTAGTGGAGCACGCTGGGCACTAGGCCGGGAGTCGGTAGTTGAAAACAAACCGAATATGCCGGAAGAAATCTCGGCGAAGATCCTGGAAGCAATTGCAGAAGATGCGGGGATGTTGCGAGAGAGATATATCAAGAGCTTTCGTCGAGACCGTGTCTACGCGCGAATTGAAGAGATCCTTACGGATGCGGCTATCAACTGAAGTCCTTCTCTGGAACGTTGGAGATTTTGTGGACGACATCATTTTGAACGGAGTTAACCATGCTATTTGTTGANGGACGTAGTGCAGATCATCGTCCAACTGGTGTTGGACGTTATACAAAGCAGCTGGTACACAACTGGCCAAATGCGAATATTACCGTGCTTACCAATAGCGCTGACGCGTGGCGACCGGAGAAAAATTTCCGATTGATTGCACTCTCTGAGGGCGCGCGCTTCCATGGCGTTGCTGCCGAAATGGCTCGGCATCAAAAATATTGGTCACCTGAATCACTACTTGTTCCGAGTCTGGTCTCCGGTACTANCCTAACCATTCATGATCTGACTCCGATTACTATTCCGGACCGGCATACAGCTAGGAACCGTGTATTCCATCGCGCACTCCTGCGACGAGCTGCATCTTCGGCCAGTAGCATAATCGTTCCGACGCGGTACGTCGCAGATGCTGTACTTAGGCACCTGCCGATGTGTCAGGGAAAGGTTCATGTAATCCATGAAGGGCCCTCACTTAATCTAGGGGAAGACCCCCTTCCTCGCGAGAATATTGTCACCTATCTTGGGACTATAGAGCCCAGAAAAAATGTCTCGGCGCTAATCCGGTCTTTTCGAAAAGTTGATCTACCGGGATGGAGACTTCGAATAATNGGAAAGCTTGGATGGTTGACAGCTGACGAGTCTGCCGAGTTTCGCTCGCTTGTACAAGATGACCTCGTCGAATGGACAGGCTGGCTGCCCGATGAAGATGTGGCTCGGGCGCTGGCTATCAGCTCAATCCTGGTGTATCCGTCGATGGATGAGGGGTTTGGTCTGCCGGTCCTGGAGGGAATGGCCGCGGGATGCGCGGTTCTGACCAGCGACGCACCCGCGCTACGTGAGGTTGCCGGCGATGCCGCGATCTATGTTCGCCGCAAGAACCTCGAAGCCGAGTTGCGGATGCAATTGCAGCGGTTGATGAGCGACACTGCGTTGCGAGAGGAGATGGCGAGGCGGGCGAGGGAACGCGCAGAAGAGTTCTCGTGGAAGCACGCGGCGGAGGAGACGTACGCGTGTGTACGCGGTCAACGAAGGCCCGATGCGTGAAAATTTGAGGTTGCTTGGGTCAGGCAGACGGCGAGCGGAGCAAGGTCCAGATGAGTAGGCATCGAAGGCAGCGTGGCGGCCCCACGTTCGCCCGGGCGGCGACCCTGCTTCAGATAACTAAACTTGTCGAATTCCCGGCTGTATTTCTGTCGAGCATAGTACAGGCTAACGTCCTTCCGTCTCGTCAATATGGCCAGCTTGTCGTCGACCTCTCTATAGCGTTCATCGCGGCAACGGTGATGTCACTTGGGGTCGAGGAATCGCTACAGCGAGCACTCGCGGCCAATCCTAGAGATAGAGCGATCTGGACGGAGGCACTTGCCTCCCGGGCTTTCGTGGGACTTGCGCTCACCCTCTTGGCTGGTATCCTTTTAGTTTGCGATCAGACGTCGCTAGCGATTGTAGGCTGCATCGTCGTTGCTAATTCGATTTACGATCTAGTAGTGGCACAGACGGCGTCGCTTCTACGCCCAGCAGTACCTAGCATTTTCAATATAGCTGCGGTCATCGCTGCCTCGAGCGCGACGTTACTCGTACGCCCATCGTCATCGATCTCTTGCCTCACTATTACGTTGATTTTCAGCTCACTGCGGACCGCGGGTTGTGTTCTTCTCTCATGTCGGCTGCTGAAACCAGTGCGACTATCATTCCGGGATGCTGTCCGAATGCCGAACCTTGCCGACCGCGGCTGGCGACCTTTGGTTGATCTGACTGTATATAGATTGACCAATAATATTCTGAATCGGCAAGGCGATCTTATTATCGCAGGAATAGTGGCAGTCGACAAGACCTCGGTAGGAACCTACGCCCTGGCTTTCAGTCTCACGACCGCCGCCAATACAGTGTTTCTGACAGGAATCGGTAGTATGACTTTGACCCGATTCTCCGCGACGTATGCAGAATCGGGGAAGTTTGAGCTAGGAAAGTCGTGGCAGAGAATGACCTATCTCACAGCTTTCCTGTCGAGTTGGCCTCTCGCGATACTGATCGCAATTGGACCTGGTCTTAGCGTGATACTGTTTCATGGGAAGTATCCGGGCTTGGCGCTGTACCTGGTCCTGATAGGGGTCGTGGCTTGGCTGGGAAGAATATCGGGTGGTGGAGCAAATATTGCGGTGCTCTTCACTCTTCGTAACGAAAAGTTGGTTCGGAAGGTCTTCTTAATGGCGGCTGCGATGAATGTCGCCACAGACTTCGTCCTGATGCCTCTAATCGGCATGTACGGTGCAATCGTCGGTACAATGATCGGCACCTTTTTCTCTAGTCGATTTCTAAATGTCCAAATTCGAAGGCGCACTAGATCCTCGGTTGAATGGTCTCCCCTTTTGCTTCTGAGCTGTCTTACCGCTATCGTAACTGCCCCTGTAGCTCTGCTGCATCGATCATTCACGCTGAGCATCTGTGCGGTTGTTGTTAGCCTCTGTTTGTGGGCCACCTTCTCCTGGAGGTCTAGCATATNCCCGCCAGAAATCTCTTCCCGTGTCCATGATGTATTTGGTAAAAAAAGCTCTGTAGGCACCGATTGAAACCTCAATTGGTGCCGCTGAGACCTCTCCTGTAAGCGCCTGTTGTAGTACGTGATCACAACAGTATGTTTTTGCGGTGCCGTTAGGTGGTCGTTCCGGAGGGGCGAAGGTAGCCTTCACGGCTAGAGTCTTCCGGCCGTCGGAGTGGGCTTTGCCCTTGGCCTTCTCTTATCGGATCGCGATCTGGCCCTGTAGCCCTTCTTCGTCGATACCAAAGAGGATCTTGGTATCGATCTAATCGGCAGGGCGCCGGAGGTGCAGTGCGGTGGTGTTGCGTTCCCTACCGGGACGGACGTCGGGGACCCAGAGTGGCCAGCTTCCGTGGCGGCGGAGACGATCTGGATGTTGCTGCCATGGTTGCGAGCCCTGGCGAACGAACAAGAGATTCACGCCCGTCGTCCTGCCGGGGGCGCGGCTCCGGTTGATCTCGACGCCTGTGCCGTCGACGATAACGTAGCCGAAGCCCGCTGCTGCAGGGCGCAGCTTAGGGGCCTGCCAGGCAAGCACTCGGATGCACTTGTGCAGGTCTGATAGCCCGGGGAGCTGCTGATCAGGTTTGCCTTCGCGCAGATGCTTTACCCGAGTTTCCTCGCTGAACCGCGCTGAACAAGCGCGTCCTGTGCCCGGCATCTGACCGCGAAGATTCCCGTCCGGATGCCGATTAGCTCGCGCTCCACGAGCAGGAGAACGGTTAGCCACGAGGTGGTGCTGCTCAATTAAAGGCAGCTTGGTGGGTGTGCAGCACCCATGCACACAGGGCCTTGGATACTGATCTGCGGAAGGACGAAGTTCTTATCGAGTCCTACGCTGCGCCTTCCGCGCCACCGCGGCTATCACGGTCCGTGACCNCCGCCGAGAATGGCGGACCGCTGGAGGGAAGGCTCGGTGCATGTCAGAACTGATCTATATTTGTTAGGGGTATAGTCACAGAGGACCTCTCGCAGATTCAGAAGTCGGATCCGCGGACATTGAGAAGATGTCCAGAAAGGTGATCGTCGGGGGCTGCGGGCTTCGATGGCGATGCGTCTTCTGATGTCGGGGTAGCTGAACCACTTGACGGTGGTGACCATGCCTAGCCCTGCCAGTTGGAAGTCGCCGCTCTAGGTGCGGTCTTGAGCGCAATTCTGGTGAGCGTCGGAAGCCTGTGGTCCCGGCGTTTGCTACGATCGGTACAGCTAAGTATGGGCTAAAATGGGGGGCGGCCAACCGTATGGNGTTGATGTTCTACCTACGCGCAGTCCGAGCGCACTGGCTGGTAGCTCTCGGCGTGTTTGCTATGTGTAGTGTGACTACTGGCCTCTATGTCTCNGTGCAGTCACCAATCTATACTGCCAAAATTCAGCTGTTTGTCGCTACCAGTAGCGAAGGCGCGAGTGCGACTCAGCTTTATGAGGCATCGAACTTTTCGGTCGAACGTGTGAAATCGTACGTCCGTATTATTAACAGCCCCGATGTTATGCAGGCAGTGGTGAACCAACTGCGCCTAGACCAGACAGCAGAGCAACTTGCTGGCTCTGTAAATGCTTCAACCCCTGTGGATACGGTACTGATAGATGTTAGCGTTACTGACCGATCCCCGAGAGGTGCTCAAGAGATCGCCAATGCTATTGGAGCTCAGTTTCCTGCGGTCGTGGGCCGTATTGAAACGCCTAACGGCGGTCAGATCTCGCCGGTGAAGGTATCTGTTACGCGAAGCGCTTCGCTTCCGGCCGCACCGTCATCACCTCGGAAGAAGGTAGACCTCCTCCTCGGTGTTCTAGTAGGGCTTGCCCTTGGAGTGGGCACGGCCGTGGTGCGGTATCGTGTTGATCGAAGGGTCCGCACCGAGGCGGAGGTATCCCGCATTGTAAGAGCTCCAGTGATTGGCGCCCTGGCGAATGACCGTCGAATTAATGAGCGGGCNCCCGCGGTCGATCAACTCTCTGGATCGATAGCCGAGGAGTTGCGTCGACTGCGTACTAACATTGGCTTTCTCTCGATTGATCGAAAACTTTCGAGCTTCGTGATTACCTCTGCTCTAGCGTCCGAAGGGAAGAGCCTAATCGCGGGGAATCTTGCTATTATGATGGCAAGGGCTGGTGAGCGTGTAGTACTTGTTGACGGCGACCTCCGTAGACCTCGTCTCGCTGAGGCTTTTTCGCTACCCGGAAGTGTCGGGCTCACCAGCGTGCTAGTGGGGAATGTGCCAATCTCTAGAGCGCTTCGGCAGTGGCGGGATGATATTCCCCTATACCTTCTCCCTTCTGGTCCGATTCCGCCGAACCCGAGCGAGCTTCTGAGTTCTACGCAGTTTGCAGAGATTGTCGGAGAACTGGTCAATTCGGGGTTCGTGGTGGTGTTCGACTCACCGCCGCTTTTGCCGGTGACCGATGCAGCGCTTATCGGCCGGGTCACCGGGGGGGTATTGCTGGTTGCGCAGATGAAGAAGGTGCGATCCGAGCAGCTGGCATCTGCGTCGCAAACACTTCGAGCAGCTGGGGTCAATATCTTGGGCGTTATCGCGAATCGAGTTACGAAGTCGGAGAGGGTATATGGGTACGACTCTATACCGGATTCTGTGTCTGCACATCAAACAACTCGCAGACCCGCGTATGATGTCGTTCGACATGACGACGGACTCGATCTCGCTACGACTATAATAGAGCGAAAACCGTCTCCAGAGCGGTTTCCATCTTCCTGAACTCCCTGCCTGCTGCGCGTTTTGACATCCGAAGTGGATCCCTTATGTCGAAGCTGGCGGACGGTCGGGGAGAGAGATAGCCACGACCGCGCTCGGCGACTGCCGGCATTGCTATCACACGCTCTGCCGCGGAGCGACCGGGTATGTCGTTCCAATCGAGTCCTTCAGCTAGCCAGGCCAGCTCGAGCCAAGTGAATATGCGGCCGAGTTTCCACGGCGCTGCCGTTAGGAGATCGTCTCGAATATGAGTAGTTGCTGTAAGGACGAGGTGAGACTCTGTGACCATTTTGCTGCTGATCTGCCTGGCTCGGAAGTCTCCGGATAGAACTCCACGGCGCTCAAGTTCTACCTCTGCGACAGAATGCAACTTCCCCCCTACAACCGCACGTGTCCCGGCGCTATGTATGTAGAAGGTCTCCGTACCTCCCGGAACCTGTGAGGACAGTATGTCACTACTGACTATCTCTGCGAAGGGCGATCGGCATATGTTTCCCTCGCAGACGTGCAGTACGGTTATCATGCCAGCGGTTCCTGTCGCTTTGCTGACGAGTGACAGAGCTTCTAAAGCTTATCTACTGGAAATTGACCAGTTTCATCTAATGTTGAATCTCCTATGGTAGCCAGCGCGCCCTCCCGGACCTGGGTGCCGCTTAGCGCCAAGGTTGTCGATTCGAAAGAATACCGTGAGTTCGGCTGGACGTTCCCCAGTATAGCACTTGTTCTCTTCTCGACTGTTTCTCCCCTGACTTCCTATCTGCCTCATTTAATGCAGGTATTCCCTCCCGCAGTTATACTGCTTGGCTGGTGGGCACTCACTGGGTATAGGGCTCGACCGGAACCAAACAGACTCGACTTGCTGTGGGCCTTGGCTAGCTGCTGCCTACTAGCCTGGCTACTGTTTCGAACGGTGTATTCAGTCTCACCGAACTCCAGTATCCGCTGGTCCTTCGGTCTTGTTCTGGGGGCGGTGGCCCCCATTTGGGCAGGGCGAAGAATCGGTCGGCATACGTATCTCCTTCTAAGAAGGACGTTTTTAGTCCTCGGTCTGACTATTGGTATCGGGAGCTGTGCGGAGCAAATCCTTCATTTCAACCCGTTCTCCGGATTCTATGCGCGGACTGCTATCTCTAGCGTTCAGCATTGGAGCGTGTATCGCTCGCAGGCCACCTTTAGTCACCCGCTGATTGACGGGACTTTTCTGGCTGCGGCCTCAACCTTCTCTTTCTTNGCGGCTGTCGAGGAGCCGCNTCAGACAAGGTGGCTTCCCCTATCGGCGTGCGTTGCGTCTTCGGCCGGGCTTCTTTGTACGGTGTCACGGTCGTGCATTGTGGCGGCTGCAGTTGGGATCGCTCTTGGGATGGTGCCCCTGGTACTCGGTGGTAGAAGTCGGCCTGGGGTTAAGCTACTTGTGTTAAGCGGGGTTAGCCTTGGAGCCTATCTGATTAGCAGATTCCCGCTCTTGGCAAACCGAAGTGATTCGACCGAAGCCCGGCAGTCTTCAATCTATCGCGAGTCCGTCTATACCCTAGCACCGCAAGTTGCTTCACTGTATGGTGACCTCGGATCGGGTGCGGGAACTTCCGGGAAGATTGTCTCTAACCTGGGATACAAATACCTTATCGAGAGTTCGCCGCTACAGTTGCTTATTAGCATAGGTGTCCCCGGGCTAGCTACTCTTCTTATGTTCTTAGCTCTGCCGATCTTGATGGCGCTGCGTGAACGGAATCTAGGGGCTGCGGCCGCTCTTGTAGCATTTGTTGTCTCCAGTTCTGGGTTTGAATATTGGGAGTCGAATCCTAATGCTTTCGCGCTCTTCGGCTTGTTGGGCCTNCTCTGCTGGCGCCCATCGGCTACCCGGGAAGTGGTTTAGCGGTCGTTGAGAGATTGGGTGGGTCTTAGCTTGACTGTGACCTGTGTGTTGCCGGTGGGCGGTGATGGGCCTGTCCCGTTTGATGGTTTCTCCGGCGGCGTAGCGGTGTACTTGGTTCGGTTGGTGGAGCCGGGAGGACAGCCAGGGCCGGGTGTGGTGGGCTGTGGTGCGCCGGCGGGGAGGGGCATGATCACGTGAAGGTTTCGGAACTCCCGGCAGACCCGCCTTGGGGGTCAGCCATTCCGGTAGGGCGGCTTCCTCCTACTCGGATGTATCGGCCTTCCTGGGTCGACCCTCTGGACTTTCTGACCGAACTGCAGCTGGTACGTCGGACGAGGCTGGGTACTTGGCGCAAGCTCTCGGCCCGCTCTGGCGAGTTGTCAGATCATCACTCCCCGCACACCGCGTCAGTGGATTCTACTTAGTTCTTGACAAGGATCATGTGGTGCCGTTTTCCGTCTCGGAGCCACGCTGTGGTACATCGGCAGACGACCGATCCCTGTATACCACTTTAGTGGGCGCTACTTCGGGGCGTTGTGTGACTCGGTGCGGTATATAGTATCTATAAGCATGTGACGGAAGGGTGAGATTATGCTGCCGCGCCTGGATATTTGATTGAGTCCGCCGACTATCTTGACGCGAAAAGCTTTTGTGAAGATCTGCGTTTTGTTGACTGCTTCTTTTTTGGTTCTGACCGCTGAGATTATTCTCTTCCCTCGAGTGGANCGGCCTAGAAGTGTGGACGCGATCTTTATGTTGGGTGGTCCTGGAGATCGCCTGAGTCGGGCGGTCACGCTGACGGAAGAGGGATACGCACCCGTCCTCGTTGTGTCGACCCCAGGGGGTCGAGGCTGCCCGGTCGGCGAGGTGTCTCGGGCCAAGCTAATTTGCTTCCAACCCGATCCGGCGACGACGCAGGGGGAGGCTCAGGAGGCCGGCCGGCTCGCGCAGCAGTATGGCTGGAAGAAGGTCATCTTCGTTGTGGAGCGGTCGCAGGACACCCGGGCGCGATTGCGGATCGGGCGGTGCTACCACGAGGGGATCCTCGTCACCGTGGTCAATCCGCCGTGGCGGGAATGGNCTTACCTCATCGCCTACCAGTGGGGTGCCATGGTCAAGGCCATGGTCTGGCAGCGTAGTTGCTGACTGCCCTGGCGCCGTAGCCGGCCGGGTTCCGCCAAGGTGCTCGGTGCGTGCGAGCAGGGGCGATCGGCGGATGAGAGGTGCGTCTCGACGACCCCGACCGGCGCGTGGCCTATGGCGGCATGGCGACGGCGCCCCCGATCTCGAATCCGCCCGCCTCCCGCCGCCGGAGGAGCTCGATGAGGAGGCGGGCCCTGCCATGCCCCTCCACCGACGCCTCGCCGGTCAGAGGCCCCACGGCTAACACTGCAACGCAGCTGCTGACCACCGCACTCGACGAAGCATCCCGCAAGCACTGTCAGCTCGCGGGGGCGCTTCCCGAGCGAGGGGCGGGGTCGAGCGCCCGGGCGAGGACGCCGAGGACCGGGTCGCCGGGCAGGATGTCGTAGCCGTCGCCGGAGTCGTTGCCGCGCCACGTCCACAGCAGGACGCCGGCGACGCCGGCCTGCAACTGGGCGCCGATCTTGCGGTCGACGAGGGCGGCCCGCCCCGGGATCCCGCCGGCCTCCCGCGGGGCGACGCCCATCTCCCCGACGATGAGCGGCTTGTGCAGCGCCGCGGACTGGCGCAGCCGTTCGGCCAGTCCGTTCCACCGGTCGCCGGGAACGGGGGCGGGGCTGTAGTCGTGGTACTCGAGGACGTCGACGCCGTCGATCGCGTGCAGGGTCGCGTACTCGTCGGCGGCGGCGCCACACTGGCCGGCGCCGACCGTGCCGACGCTGACCAGGTGGTGGGGGTCGACGCTCTTCACCAGGGTGACCATGTCCTGGACGAACGAGTGCAGTGTCGCGGCGGCGTTCGGGGCNCACGGGCCGTGGTAGGCCGTCGCGTCCTCGGCCTCGTTCATCAGCTGCCACATCGCGATCGCCGGCTCGTCGCGGTAGCGGGTGACGGCCTCCCGCACCCACGCGCGGTAGCTGTCGGGCTGGCCGGGCGGCGGCGCGGAACGGTAGCCGGTCTGGTACCACCGCTGCGTCTTGTAGCCGGCCTGGTAGGTGGGGAAGCCCTCGCACTGCGGCCACTGGTTGCCCAGGGTCGCGACGATGCGCAGGCCGCGGCTTTTCGCCGCGGCGATCGTGCGGTCGAACGTCGACCAGTCCCGTCGGCCGTCGAGGCTGGTGGCCAGGCGCTGGAAGAACCAGGTGCGCACCACCTGCACCCCGTTGCCGAGGGCGGGCGCGACCTCCTCGAGGTCCACCGGTTCCCCGCAGCCGTAGCGGCTGTCGTCCGCGGGGGTGTTCGCGTTCCACACGTTGATCCCGGTGAAACGCCACGGCTTGCCGGCCAGCTCCAGGCGGCCCCCGGCGACCGTCACGAACGCGTCGGCGGGATCGCCCGCCGACCCCGCCCGTGCCGGACCGGCGGAACCCTGCCGGCCGGCGGTGGCATGCCCGCCGCCCGCGCAGCCGGTGGCGACGGCGCCGAGCACGAGCGCCGCGCCGACCACGGCCAGCGCCATCCGGCGGAGGCGACCGGAGCTCGGGCGCCGTTCGGGCCGGCTCTGGCGCCAGAACTGGGGCTGGCGCCAGAGCCGGTGCTGGGGGGACGAGCCTGGGCGGGCGGCGCGGGGCGTGGCGCGCATCAGCGCACCGCGTAGACGCGCCAGGCGGGCAGGTCCCCGGCGGTGGGCTCCACCCGGACCAGCCGCAGCCTCGCGTCGCGGGCGATGGTCGGGTACGCCTGGTTGACGCGGTCGGCGGGCAGCGGATCCTCCCGGGGTCGGGCCACGACGTAGCGCACGCCTCGCCGGGCCGGTTCGTGGGCGAGCTCGTCGAAGCCATGGCCGGCGGGGACGGCGAACTGGCGGGGGNTGCGCGACGCCAGCACGACCTCGAAGCCGGTCTCGGTGTCCAGCAGCACCGTCCGCGGGGGCAGGTGCTGGGCGTCCAACCAGCGGGCGAGGCCGCGGTCGGTGTCGTAGCGGTGGCGCCGCTGCCGCTCGGCGCCGTCGGCCCGGTCGAGGGTGAACACGGCGGTGAGGGTGTGCGCCTCGTCGGGGGCGACGGCGCGCTGGAGCAGGCCGGCCGCGCCCGCGGGCAGGGCCGCGGCGAGCATCACGGCGACGGCGACCCCGCGGCGGTACCGGGGCGCCACCGGGCGAGCCGACGGGCGGACGGCCGGGCGCGCGCCGCCGATCGGGTGAGCGGCCGGGCGGACGGGCGGGTGGGCGCCGCCGGGCGGGTGGGCGCCGCCGGCCGTGGCCAGGCCGGTGGCGGCGAGGATGGCGAGGGGAACGAGCAGGGCGGAGGACCCCAGCGACCAGGGCCCGCCTGGGCCGATCGCCGCCACCGCGACCGCCGTGCCGTAGCCGCCGGCGAGGATGGTCAGGGCCGCCGCGCTCGCCGCGGCGCGCCGCCGGACGGCGACGACCGCGGCGACGATCAGCAGGGCGGCGGCGAACGGTTCCAGCACCGCCGACTGGGCGGCGAGCCGGGCGATCCGCGTCGCGGCGCCGACGCCCGACGCACCCTCCGCGCCCGCGGGCAGCAGGTTCGGGTTCGTGCCGATCGCGACCATCCGCTCCCACGACCCGGCCACCAACGTTCCGATCAGCAGCCGGACCGTCGTGGTGAACAGCAGTGGCAGGGCGACGACCAGCGCGTCGGCGCAGGCGACCGCGCGGCGGGCCGCCACCGGGCCGTCGGCGCCCCGATACGCCACCGTCGCCACCGCCGCGGTGGCGGTCACACCCGCGCCGAGCGCCGGCAGCCCGCACAGTCCGGCGCCGGCCAGTGCCACGCCTGCCGCGGCGAGCCGGTTCGCCGACCCACCGCGGCCCCAGCGCAGCAGATGGCGGGTCGCGAGCAGCAGGAAGAACAGCAACGACGCCTCCGCCGTGCCGTTCGCCCCGGCGTAGACGACGGCCGGGTGCAGGGCGAACAGCGCCGCCACGGCCGCCGCGACCCGCCGCCCGGCGCCCAGCTCGCCGGCCGTGCGGTGCAGCTGCCGCACGGCGCCGGCGGTGAACAGCGCCGACTGCGCGGTGGCGCCGAGCCCGCCGGCCGCGAACGGATGCCACCACCAGGCCAGCGGCATCAGTGGCACCTGCACCGCCGCGGGCAGCGGCGCCCAGCCGACGGCGAGCCAGCCCAGCTGTCCACCGTCGCCGAACAGCGGGAGGTAGGCCCGCGTCGTCAGCCGCAGCGCCTCGGGCAGGGCGGCGCCCCGGCCCAGCCCCAGCCACGCCCCGACGGCGACATAGCCGGCGGCCAGGGCGGCGAGGACCCAGGGCGCGGGCCGGCGCCACGGCGGCGCGAGCCGCGCAACCGCGGGAGACCGGCGGCGACGCTCCTCGCGGTCGTCCCCGGGATGGGCCCGCCCGCCCGGCGGCCGCGGCAGGTGCGGCGGGATCTGCGGGGTTGGCGGGATCTGCGGGGTCGACGGGATCTGCGGGGTCGGCGCAGTCGCGGGACCACCGCTGGGCGGGGCCTCGGCAACCTCGGGTACCGGCCCCGCGTCAAGCGTGGACACTGCCGGTCTCCAGGGCGATCGGCGTGCCGGCGGCGGAGGGGGCGGCGGCCACCGGACGGTCGATCGTCGGCCCTTCCACGGCGGCAGCGACAGCGGCGGTGGCGGCGGTGGCGGTGGCGACGGCGGCGGCGGGAACGACGTCATCGGAGAGGGGATCGGACGGTGGGGGCAGTGGGGTGGCACCGAGGCCGTGGGTCGTCTTCTCCCAGAAGCTTGGCGCGAGCACGAGCTGGACCATCGCCTTGGCCGCGGCCAGCGACATCAGCACCCAGTAGGCGAGCGACAGCACCGACCGGAACACCAGCCCGGGCAGCCCGGTGGCGCGGGCCGCGAGCACGTTGACGTAGACGAAGGTGAAGTTGCCGGCGACGAGGCACACCAGGCTGGCGTAGAGCAGCCAGGCCGGGAAGAGGGCGTGTACGAAGCCGACCCGGCCGACGAACCNCATCAGCGTCAGCGCCCAGAAAATCGGGTTGATGATCGCGAGCAGCGGGGTTCCGCCGACGAACAGGTTGAACCGCAGGTAGGTGACGAGCCCCATCTCCCGGCAGCGACGCAACGGCTGGCGGGAGTGCACCAGCCAGGTCTGCAGGTAGCCCTTGTACCAGCGGGAACGCTGCTTGAGCCAGTTGATGGCGTCGCTGTTGGCCTCCTCCAGGGTGACCGAGTCGAGGATGAGCGTGCGGTAGCCGCGGCGGTAGAGCCGCACCCCGAGATCGGCGTCCTCGGTCACGTTGAACGGGTCCCAGCCGCCGAGCTCCCGCAGCACCTCGGTCCGGAAGTGGTTGGAGGTGCCGCCCAGGGGCACCGGGGCATCCTGGCGGACGAGTCCCGGCAGCATGTGCTCGAACCACATCGCGTACTCGGCGGTGAACCACTGGGTGAGGATGTTCTGCTTGTGGTTGAAGAAGCCGAGCTTCGCCTGCAGGCAGGCCACGCTCGGCGGCAGCCGGCGGAACGCGGCGACGGCGCGGCGCAGCTGCAACGGTTCGGGCCGGTCCTCCGCGTCGAAGATGGTGACGAAGTCGCCGCGGGCGATCTCGAGCCCGATGTTGCAGGCCTTCGGCTTGGTGCGCGGCTCCGAGTAGGGCACCCGGACCACCCGCAGGTACGGCGGGGAGGCCGCGGCCCGCGCCGCCGCGTATGTCGCCTCGTCGTCCTCCTCCAGCAGCAGCAGCACCTCGAGCCGGTCCGCCGGGTACTCCAGCCGTCCGATCGCGGCGAGCAGGTGCGGCAACACCTCCGGCTCCTGGTAGGCGGGGACCAGCACGGTGTAGAGCGGCAGGTCGGCGTCGGGGCAGGCGCGCGCGTCGTCGGGATCGACCACGATCAGGCCCGGATCGTGGATGGCCCGGTGCAGCAGCAGGAGGCGTTCGGCGAACGCGGCGACGTAGGCGGCGCTGAGCACCGCCACCACGGCGATCAGCGTGGGGGTCGTCGCCAGCGTCACCCCGGCCACCAGCAGCACCCCGACGGCCGCCAGCCCGACCCGCTGGCCGGTCGACAGCGTGCGGCGCGCCGCCGCGTACGGACCGGGGGCGCTCATACCGCTCCCGCCAGCGCCGGGGGAAGCAGCGCGCCGAGGGCCGCGAGGGTCACCGCGGACGCCACGACGACGACGAGCGCCCACCGGGAGTGGGCCACCGCCGCCCGCCGCACCGGCCGGGAGGCACCGGCGCGGGCGCAGCGCGCGGCCCGGGGCGCACCGGCGACGGCGAGCACCCCGAACAGCAGCGCGAGGACGGCCAGATCCCCGCCCACTCCGAGGACGGCGCGGGCGGCGCCCGGCGCGCCCGCCCGCGCGGCGAGAACGGCGACGGCGATCCGCCCGACCGCCAGCGTCGCCCAGAGCGCCAGCACCATCACCCCCCGCCGAAACGCCCGGGCCGGCCGGCGGGCCGAACAGCCCAGCAGCAGGGCGAGCGCGAGAGCGGCGCTCACCCCCGCCGCCCCGGTCAGGGCGCCGGTGAGCGCCGGTCCGGTCAGCGTGGGTCCGGTGAGCGTGGGTCCGGCGAGCGGGCGGACCAGGGGCCGCAGGGCGGCGGCGACCGGGCGGGCCGGCCACCGGGCAGCCGCCTCCGGCAGCGGCGCGAGGGCGGCGGTCAGCAGCAGCAGCGGGGCGCGCAGCCGCCACATCGCGCGGGTGCCGAACACCAGGGCGACGGCCGCGGCCATCAGGGGCGGCAGGAGCAGCAGGTCGGCGTGCGTGGTCCAGAACCGAGTGCCGAGCCGGGCCGGCATCGCGGTCAGCACGAACACCGCGACGCCCAGCAGCGGCAGCCCCACCAGGTAGTCGACCTGACGGTNGTGGATGTCGGGCTCGCCGGGTGCCGGCCGGCCGCGCAGGAGCAGCAGCGCCGCACCTGCGGGCAGCACGGCGAGGTGGAAGGCCGCGCCGGCCTGGTCCCGGCCGGCCGGCCAGAGTCGGTCCAGGGTGCCGGCGCAGGCCACCAGGGCCGCCGCGGTGACCACCCCGACCCGCAGCGCGCCCCGGCCGTGCCGATCGGCGATCAGGCGCAGGAGACCCGGGCTCACCCCGCCGTCATCGGTGGCGCTGCCGTTCTCGGTGGCGTGGGCGGTGTCGGTGGCGCTGCCGGTCCTGGTGGCGCTGCCGGTCCTGGTGGCGCTGCCGTTCTCGGTGGCGTGGGCGGTGTCGGCGGCGTGGGCGGTGTCGGTGGCGATGGCCCCCGTGACCGTGCCGATGGGGTCGGTGCCGGCGTCGGGCTTCGCCGACGACTGGCGAGGCACCGGGACGGCCGGCGCGGCGGGGCGGGGCGGGGCGTCGTCGACCTCCTGCCCCTGATGCGGCCGCGCTGTCAACACTGGAGTTCTCCGTTCGCCAGAGGGGTGCGCCAGACGGGCGCGCCAGAGGGGTCGGGGAGGCCGTCGGGGGCCGGCCGGCAGCGGTGCTCTCAGGGGGACGGGCGAGGGGACATCCGGAACGGGGACGCGGGACGGGACGGGGACGGGGGGACGGGGACGTGGGACGCCGCACGGAGCGGGTAACCGCCTACCGGGGCGGGCGCGGGGAGCGGGTGACCAGGGAGCTCGCGCTGCCGCGCAGGTAGCCCGCCGTCGTGGCGGTGAGCCCGAGGACCACCGCCACCGCGGCCCGGCGCCGACCGCGCAGGCCCAGGTAGCGGCGGACCGCGGCCGGCAGGGTCCGGCGGACGTAGTCGCGTTCGACGGCGAGTGCCGAATCCCGCCCGACCGTTCGCGAGATCGTCGCCTTCGAGATCCCCTCGGCGTAGCAGCGGCGCCAGAAGTAGCCGGGCCGGGCCCGCGGCGGGGTGACCCGGTGGCGTACGACGGCGCTCGGCTGGTGGATGACGAGGGCGCCCGGGTCGGCCTGCCGCAGCCGGATGCCGAACTCGGTCTCCTCGCAGCCCAGCGGGCGGGCACCGACCCGGCCGACGCCCTCGGTGAAGCCGCCGACGAGCTCGAACGCCCCGCGGCGGAACGACATCGCCGCGCCGACCGGGTTACGCACCGGCGCGGCGACGGCGGGCAGCCCGGTGTGGGTACAGCCGACCACCCAGTCGAACTCGGCGGGAAACCATGCCGGCCGACCGGGCGTGGGCCACATCGGCACCGCCGCGCCGCCGACGCCCTGCACGCGCGGATCGGCGTAGGGCTCGAGTAGCCGCTCCAGCCAGTCCGGCTCCCCGCGGGCGTCGTCGTCGAGGAAGACCAGGACGGCGCCCGTGGCCGCCGCGACGCCCGTGTTGCGGGCACCCGACAGGCCGCGCCGGCCCGTGTTCGCCAGCACCCGGGCCGTCCCGCCGAAGGCGTCGCGGGCCCGGGTGAGCAGGGCCTCGTTGTGGTCGATGACCACGATGAGTTCCTCCGGCGGACGCCCCTGGCCGCGGACGCTGTCGACCGCGGCCAGCAGGTCGTGCCAGCGTTCCTCGGAGTAGGCGCAGATGATCACCGATGTCGGGCCGGTCCCCGGCCGTGTGGATGGCGGCAGGGTGATGGGCTGCGTGGCCCGCTCGTCGTCGGCCGGTGTCGTGCTGGCCGGTGTCGTGTCGGCCGGTGCTGTGTCTGGTGGGTGCGTCACGGTCGCCTTCCCGATCGTGGGCGGCCGAGGGTCAGCTCGGCGGGTTGTCCGAGAGCCGTCGCAGGACGGCGAAGAGCGGATCGTTGTCGGAGGGCAGCACGTCGTACCGTTCGGTGTCGACGACGTGGTTGAACTGCCAGATGAGGTAGCCGGACGCCCCGTTGCGGAACGCGGCGCGGACCTTCGCCGCCAGCAGGTCGGCCCGGCGCTCGCGGCCGGCGGCGTCACCGGCGGCGATGCCCGCCTCGCCGACGATCAGCGGTTTGCCGAGCTGCTGCGCGGCGGCGAAGGAGCAGGCGAGGGGGGCGCCCCGCACCGGCGCGCACTGCGGTGAGGCCGTGGCCGGCAGCGACCCGTCCTTGGCGCTGCCGGGCAGCGCCTCGGTGTCCGAGCCCCAGGCCGACCAGTCGTGGACCTCGGTGAAGTCGATGTTCGCCAGGCCGTAGACCGCGGCGAAGTCCGGTCCGCTCGCCCCCGGAGCCCCGTTGCTCTGGGAGCCGACGCTGACGAGATGGCGCGGGTCGGCGGACTTGATCACGCCGGCGATGTCGCCGGCGAAGCCCACGAGTGCCGGGCGGTTCTGGTCGTCGCGGGCGCTGGTCTCGGCCTCGTTCATCATCGTCCAGCCGAGGATCGTCGGCTCGTCGCGGTAGTGCGTGACGATCCGGCTCACGTAGTCCCGGTAGGACAGCGTCGCGTTGCCGAAGGGCACCCGGTAGCCCTGTCCGAACCAGGTGTCCCCCTGGTAGGCGGCCTTGCTGTCGGTGCGGGTGGCGGCCGTCGTGCAGTCCCCCCACTCGTTTTCGAGGACGGGCATGACCCGCATCCCGTTGGCCCGGGCGGCACGGATCACGCGGTCCACCCCGGAGAAGTCCGTCCCGCCCTGGGTGTAGGTCTGGAAGGCCCAGAAGCGCACGACGGTGGCGCCGGCCTGCTCGTGCAGGAAGCGGAAGTCCCGGTCGAGGTCCGCGTCGCTCACCCGCGGCCACCAGGCGCAGGTGTAACGGTCCGTGGCCGCGGCGTCGAAGTAGTTGAACCCGATGAAGCGGAACGGNTGCCCGCCCAGTTTCAGCTGGGCGCCGGAGCGGGTCACGAACTGGTCGGCCAGCTCCGGTCGCTCGGGCCCGGGCCGGTGGGTGGACGTGGCGGACCCGCCGGAGTGTCCGAACCAGGAGCAGCCGGCCAGCAGACCGCCCACGATGATCAGCGTGACCCCGAGCGATCCGGCCCGGCGCCACCTACCTGGGGTCAACTGTCCTCCAGCAAAGCTCGGGATCGGGGCCGCTGCGCGGCCGGTGGCGGGACGGTCGGCGCTGGGACGGTCGGCGCTGGGGCGGGCGTCGTGGCGGGTGTCGTGGCGAGGCCGAAGGTGGTCCGTCGGCCGGCGGACAGGCTTCGGTAGAGGGCCTCGACCGCGCCGACGAAACCCTCGACCCCGCAGTGCGCCCGCAGGTCGGCCGGCGGGTGATCGGCGCGCAGGCCGGTGTCGAGCACGGCGTCGACCGCCTCGGCCAGGGCCGCCCGCTCGGCGTTCCCGTCGAGTTCGGCGGGTAGCTTGATCGCCGTCGCCAGCGGCTTGGGGAGCCCCTCGAGACCCGGGCACTCGCCGTAGACCGTCGGCAGCCCGTTGGCCAGGGCCTCCAGAATGGCGAGGCCGAACGTCTCGTCGCGGGACGGGCTGACGAACACGTCGAGCGCGCTGAGCACCCGCGCCACGTCGGAACGCGCGCCGAGGAAGTGGACGGCGTCGCTGATCCCGTGCTCGGCGCAGCGGCGGCGCAGCGCGCCCTCCTGGGGCCCCACGCCGACGACGAGGAGCCTCGTGTCCCCCGTCGACAGCAGTGGCGCGAGCGCGTCGATGAGCACGTCGAACCGCTTGACCGGGGCGAGGCGGCCGACGGCCCCGACGAGGCGCACGTCCTGCGCGACGCCGAGCTCCGCGCGCACCGCCGCCCGGTCGCCGGCCGAGAAGGCCATGGCGTCGATGTCGGTCCCGTTGAGGATCACGCTCATCCGGGCCGGGTTGATCCCCCAGGAGACCATCCGGCGGGCTGTCGCCGCGGAGACGGCGACGGAGTGCTGCGCGAGCTGGACCAGCAGGTAGTAGAGCAGCCGCAGCCGCCGGGTGGTGGGGCGGCCCTCCATGGTCATCGGCATCAGCGAGTGCTCGGTCGAGACGATGACCGGCACGCCGGCGAGTCGCGCGGCGGGCAGCCCCCAGAACTGGGCGGCAAGCAGGNGCGTGTGGACGACATCGGGGCGCAACCGGCGCAGCATCCGCGCCAGCCGGAGGGGGGCGGCGAAACGCCGCCAGCCGGCCATCCCGAGGACGTGGACCCGGTGGCCGGCGGCGACCAGGTCGTCGGCGACGAGACCGCCGCCGTAGAGGCAGATCACCGTGGACTCGGCGCTGCCGCGCTCGACGAGGTGCTGGACCTGGCGTTCCGCCCCACCGGTCGTGAGCGCGGTGATGACGTGCACCACCCGGGCCGGCCGCTCACCGGCCCTCTTGCGCTCCCCCTTCCCCGCCTTCTTCGCCTCTTCCTCCTCTTGGTCGACTTCGTCGACGACCGTGCGGTAGACGGTGGCGAGCTCGTCGGCGCAGCTCTCCCAGGTCGGCAGGTCGACGGCGGCCGTCCGCCGCGTCCGCGCCGCGGCGAGCAGCGCGTCGGCGACCCGCTCGGCCGGTGTTTCCGGCGCCAGCCCGGTGACCAGGCCGTCGGCGACGAGATCCCCGGTGCCGGCCACGTCGTAGCCGACGACCGGCACACCCAGCGCGAGGGCCTCCATCACCCCGACCGGGTGGGCCTCGTAGTCCGACAGCGCCGCGACGACCGTCGCGCTGGCGAGCTCCCGGGCCATCGCGTCCCGGTCCCCGGGGGGGACGGCCCGAATGGTCACCGACCGGCCGACGCCCAACCGGTCGGCGAGCGCACGCAGATCCGCCTCGAACGGCCCGGCACCGAGGATCACCAGGTGCGCCTCGGGCTGGCGGCGCCGCGCGGCCGCGAGGGCCTCGATCACCCGGTGGTGGCCCTTGTATCGCTCCAGCCGTCCGGAGGAGACGATCCGCCCGGCGATGGGACGCACCTCGGCGGGAGCGGTGGGCAGGCCACCGCCGTTGCGGATGACCGTGAACCGGTCGGGGGAGATCCCGGTCGCCCCCTGGAACAGATCCCGCTCGAACCGGCTCACGCCGATCAGCCGGCGCGCGTCCCGCAGCAGCGGGCTCAGCGCCTTCCACTGCGCCGACCGCATCGACGTCCGGGCCCCGGAGGAGTGCCCACCGGTGTGGAAGGTGACGACGTAGGGGATGCCGGCTCGCCGCGCGGCGAGCATGCCGAGGATCGGCACCGCGGTGTGGATGCCCTGCAGGTGCACCAGATCCCAGCCGCCGCGGCGGATCACGTTCACCAGCCCCGGCGCGAGGTGGTAGTCGCTGCCGCGCGGCCAGGCCTGGCGGCGCAGCACGTCGAAGCCCTCGGCCCGCTGCACGCGCGGGCGCCGGCCGGTCCGGTCGGTCGTCAGCACGGTGAGATCGAGGTCGTCGCGCCGGCCGAGGCGGCGCCCGACCTCGTGCACGTGGGTCTCGGTGCCCCCGAGGTCGGGCAGGTAGCGCGCGGTGACCTGGAGCACCCGCAGGGGGCGCCGGCTGTCGCTCATCGGGATGGCTCCGTCCCCGGCGCGGGCCGCGCCGGATCTGCCTGGCGCGCCCCGAGGACGAGGCTGCGCAGGACGTGGTCGTCGGCCAGGCCGGTGAGGGTCACCACGACCCGCCGCCCGTCCGGCGCCGGCACGGTCACGTACGTCTGCCCGCTGGTCACCGCCAACGACGGGCGCAGGAGCACGGATCCCTGCCCGGCGTCGACGAACAACCGGTAGGGGCCGGCGGGCCGCGTCGCGGACACGGCGATCACCGCCGTGCCCGGCGCCGCCGCCTGCCCGGAGGCGGGCGCGGCTACCGCCAGCGACAGCGGCGGCTGTTCGGCCCGCTGGGTGGCCCGCACGGACATCGTGAGCGCGACCGTCACGACGAGGGCCGCCGCGACGAACCAGCTCGCGCCCAGCAGCCGCCGCGGGGTCAGCGCCCGCCCACCGGCCCGGACCGACTCCCGCACCGCCCGCCACCCGGCCGCAGCCGCAGCCGCAGCCCCGGTCCCGGTCGCGGTCCTGGTCTTGGCCGCGGTCCTGGCTGCGGCCCCGGTCCTGGCCGCACCGAAGCGGTGATGAAGCTCGCTGCCGAGCAGCGCGGCCAGCCCGGCCAGCCCGGCGGCGATCCCCCACGAGCGCTCGGTGATCCCGCCGGGCAGGTAGTTGAGGAGCAGGCCCAGGGCCATCAGCGAGATCAGGACGGACCCGGTGCCGACGACCAGCGCGTCGAGGTGGCCGACCCGGCGGGTCCGCACGATCGGCTCGACGGTGGCCACCACCGCGACCGCGGCCAGCGGGGCGGTGAGCGCGGTGGGGGCGGGGACGAGCACCGCCGTCACCGCCGCGACCAGGAGCGCCAAGCGGGCCACGAACGCGGGCCGCGGGTGGCGGGCCCCGGCCGTCACCGGGCCTGTGGCTGTTGCCGGGCCTGTGGCTGTTGCCGCGCTCGCGGCCGTCTCAGGAGGCACGGAGGGCTCGCACGTCGTAGATGACGATGGATCCGTTGTCGTACACACGACGGGCTCCGTTCACCGTGGCGAACTTGTCGAGCGCGGAGATCGGGACCGGCGCCTGCCGGCTCTCCCCGCCCAGCTCTCCCGACTCGATGTAGACCCCCACGTGCGGCAGATCGGTCGCGTCGCGTCGGTCGACGACGACGTACGCCAGCCCGGCGTGGCGGATGAGCTGCCGGTCGACGGCGGTGAAGGTCGTCCCGAGNAGCACCGGGGAGGCGTCGATCCCGGAGCCGACGTGCCGGACGGTGTACTGATGGCCGATGGCGGAGGCGAGCAGCCCCGACACCCGGTCGGCGTAGATCGGGCTGCCGGGCGGAACATGGTCGGCGAGCCAGTGCGCGGCGGCCAGGTTCGCCGCGTCGACGCTGCGCGGATCGGCCGAGACCAGGTACGGGCCGGGCACCCGCAGCCACACCGGGCCGGCACCGATGATCTCCCCGCCGACGAACGCCACCAGGAACGCCGCGGTGGACACCAGCAGGCGCGGCGCCGAGGCCCAACGTGACATCGAGGCCCAACGCGGCGCCGAGGCCCAACGCGGCGCCGAGGCCCAACGCGGCGCCGAGGCCCAACGCGGCGCCGAGGCCCAACGCGACGTCGAGGCCCAACGCGACGTCGAGGCCCAACGTGGCGGGTCGACCAGCAGCCAGGCGACGACGAAGCCGACGCCGAGGAAGGCGAAGCCGGAAGCCCGGTCGCCGACCTCGGAGGTCGCCGCCGTCAGGTGCCCGGCCGGGATGACCGGATAGAGCAGCGCGGTGAGGCTCAGGACGACCGCCAGCGCCGCGCGCCGGCGCACCCACACCCGCGCCTTGATCGCGGCGGGCACGAGCGCCGCCATGACGACGACGATCGAGCCGAAGGACACGTACTGCTGCCATCGCGGCGTCACGATCCCGCCGGAGTCGTGGAAGAGCTCGTGGGTCTGCTGCCCCTCGGTGAGCTTGGCGACGTCCCCGGCCGAACCCCGGTAGATCCCCAGCAGGTAGCTGCCGAGGGTGTTGCCCGGCCGCAGCGACGCGCCGATCACGATCAGCGTGCCGATCCCGGCCACGACCGTCAGCGCGAACACCGAGCCGTCACGGCGCCCTCGCCCGCCCAGGATCAGGGTCATCCCGAGCCATCCCCACAGGGCGGCGACGAGCAGCATCGACGTGAGGTGGTGGGAGAACGCCACGGCGCTCAGCGCCGCCAGCGGCAGGATCAGCGGGCGTAGCCGATCGGCCGTCCGCGTTCCCGTTCCCGNCCCCGTCCCCGTCTCCGCCCCGGTTCGGGACAGGACGAGGTACAGGGCCAGGACCGCCAGTGGCAGCGCGATCGTCTGGTAGGAGAACTGCCCGTTGAAGAAGACGAACTGCGGGTTGCAGACGTAGACGAGGCTGGCGAGGCAGCCCGCCCGGGTCGAACCGGTCAGCCGGCGGACGATCAGGATGAAGGAGCCGGACAGGACGACGCGGGCGAGGACCAGCACGACCGCCGNCGCCGTGTGGGCGGGCAGCCCGGTCAGCGCCCGCACCCCGTCGGTGGCCACCTCCAGGCCGGGGTAGTAGGGCGTCACCGGGAGCAGCGGGTTCGGCGTGAACAGATGGCGGTACTGCGCGATGTGGTTCAGGACGCTCTCGTGTACGAGCTCGTCGTGGAACACGAACCGGGTCGGGTAGAGAACCGTCCGACTGACCTGCAGGGCCAGCGGCAGGGCGAGGGACAGGATGATCAGTTCGCGCCCGCCCGTGCGCGGGTGCAGGAGGCGTACGGTCGGCGGCAGGAAGATGATCGACAGCGCCACCCAGTACAGGGATTCGGTCGTCACCTGGTCCTCGCCGCCGCGTCCCCGCTGGACGCAGTAGGCGACGAGGAGCAGGCCCAACGACATCGTCAGCAGGACGGGCCCGGTGAGGTCACGCCGTCGGCGCGCCGCCTCGCCCGAGGCCCCCGGGGCCGGGATCGCCCCGGCCTGGTCGCTCGCGGACGCCTCCAGGAGGGCGACGCCGACGGCCGTGGCACCGCTGGCGACGACCTCCGCGGTTCCGGCGCTGTCTGCGCTGGTGACGCTGTCTGCGCTGGTGACGCTGTCTGCGCTGGTGACGCTGTCTGCGCTGGTGACGCTGTCTGCGCTGGGGATGCCGTCTGTGGTGGTGATGCCGTCTGTGGTGGTGATGCCGTCGCCTGGGGCCTGGTGGTCGACGACGGTCACGTCAGGCCTCCGGCGAGGGTCTCGACAGCCGGCTCCGCGATCGCGGGCGTCACGCCCGTGGCGGTGGCGGTGGTGGTGGCGGGGGAGCGGCCGCTTCGGGCATCGGGGACGAGCACGGCCCGGTCGTTCGGCTCGACGGCGGGCAGGGGCGGCAGGTCCTTGCGCGCGGCCCACAGCGGCCGGACGAGCAGGGCGGCCTCGATGAGCAGAGCGCCGACCCAGGCCGCGCTCAACCCGGCCGTCCCTCCCAGTCGGGCGCCGGTGACGGCCGCGGCGAGCTCGACGACCGCGCCGACGGAACAGATGAGCGCCGCCTGACCGGTGCGTCCCTGCACCCGACGAAGTGCCACGTAGTGGTCCTTGATGACGAACGGCAGGCCGGCAAGCACGATGATTCGCAGGGTGGTGACGCCGGCGGTCGCATACGAGTGGCCGAACACGGCCAGGACCAGACCGCCGGCCGGCAGGAGCACCGCGTCGGCCGCGAGGCTCGCGGCCAGGCCGATCGGGATCGTCATGCGCATCCGCCGGACTATTGACTCCTGATCGCCGGCCGCAGCCGCGAACAGACCGATGGTGATGCTGTACGGCAGCACGAACACGAACCCGGAGACCTGCTGGACGATGGAGAAGTAGCCGTTGTGCTCGGCCGAGATCGCGATCGTCACGATCACGGACAGGAGCTGCATGGGGGCCATCAGCACCAGGTTGAGCAGGTGGTGGTTGGCGGCCTGTCGGCCCAGCCCGCGCAGCAGGGTGAAGTCGACGGCGGGCTCGCGTGTTCGGCGGGCGTCGCCTGTTCGGCGGGCGTCGCGTGCCGCGCGCCAGGCGATCAGTGGCAGCGAGACGACGTTGCCGATCGTCCACGACAGGAAGATCGCCATACCGCCGCCGTGGCCCGTGTGCGCGAGCGCCAGGAGCGCGCCGATCTTCACCGTGCTGGCGACCGCGTTGCGTTCGAGCTGGAGGCGGCCGTTGCCGAGGGCCAGCACGGCCTGGTCGAGCACGAGCGTCACACCGGTCAGCGCGACACCGGCGACGAAACCCAGTGTCGTCCACGGGGACGAGCTGATCGGGCNCAGGTTGTGGGCCGGGATGAGGTGGACGCCCCCCGCGACCACCAGTGCCAGCAGGGCGCTGGCGGCGGCGGTGACGGCGAGGGTCGTGCGCAGGAGCAGCTGGCGGTGGGCCGCGCCGACCCTGGGCAACTCGGCGATGAGCAGGGTGCCGAGGCCCAACATGCCCAGGGTGCCCAGCAGCATCATCAGCGAGACCGCGGCGCCGGCGAGGCCGACGGCGCCGACGCTGAACTCGCGCGTGGCCAGGGTCCAGTAGACGAATCCGAGCAGGCTCGTCACGGCCTGGGTGGCGATCAGGCTGGCGCTGATGGACGCAACCCGACCAAGGGCGGGAAGCCGTAGCCGCCGATCAACGCCCAGGGCGGGTAGCTTCACCACCCGCATCCCGTCCCCGCGCCGGCCGCCGCCGGCACGGGATCCTCATCCCTGCCGCTCCATGCCCGCTCATGGCTCCATGCCCGCCCATGGCTCCATGCCCGCCCAGGGGCCGTCGGTCCGGGCGTCACCATCCGCTGTCTCATCAGGCCGGCAAGCCTCCGGCCTGCACGGTGGAGTTCGACAGTGACCGCTCGCCCTCGGGCCGCTGAACCGGCACGGCTTCGGCGGTTCCGACCACCACCGCCGCGGGCGCGGGTGCGGGGCCGGCGGGTTGCCGCTCGACGAGCAGGTCAACCTCGCCGGCCAGGCGGCCGGCCGAGGCCGTGACCGGGGCTTCGGTGACGATCGTGGGTGATGGGGCCACCGGGGTCGCCGCCGGTGGTGCAGCCTGCGAAGGCTGAACCGGGACTGGCGTCGGCGTCGGGACCGAGCCGCGACGACGCGCCGCCCGGTACTCGACGGCGATCGTCCGCAGGACGCGCAGGCCGTCGGAGGTGGCATTGAGGTTGCTGCGCCCGTGCAGCCGGGACGATTCGAAGGAGGCGATCTCCGCGATCCGCAGCCCCGCGACATGGGCGCGGATGTTGATCAGGGTTTCGATCTCGAACCCGTCGCCCCAGCGCTTGCGGTCGCTCTCGGTGGAGTCGGTGGAGTCGGTGGCCTGCCCGTCGTCGAGGCCGAGGACCGGCAGGATTCTGCGCCAGAAGGCGTTGTAGCCGTAGCAGAGGTCGGTGTACCGGCTGCCGTGCGACCAGTTCGTCAGCAGGTTGAGTACGCGGTTCCCGGTGGCCCGCAGGCGGGTGATGTCGGTGGAGCCGGCCCCGGCGACGAACCTGCTGCCCTTGACGTAGTCGGCTCCGGCCTCCAGGGCAGCCACGAAGTACGGTATTTCGCCGGGATCCATCGAACCGTCGGCGTCGATCATGACGATGAGGTCGCCGGTGGCGGCATGGAATCCACAGGCCAGAGCGTTGCCCTTGCCTCGGCGGGTCTGGGTCAGCACCCGCAGGCCCGGCCACAGGGAGCGGGCGACCGCGACGGTGTCGTCGACGGAGCGGCCGTCGACCAGGACGATTTCGTGCAGACCCGCGGGCATACGACGGGCCAGCCACGGCAGGTTTTTGGCCTCGTTCATGGCCGGAATGATGACGGAGACGCGTGGGCCGGAATGGTGTAGGTGGACGCGTGGCGCAGGGTGGCGCACTCGTAGGCTCTCGAGGTCCGGACCGTTTGATTCCGGTGGTCCGATGGTATCTGCTTGCGGCATCGCGGTTTCCCCCTGCGCTGCGGTGGATGCATTGTGGCAGCTGCGCCACGATCGAAGGCTTGCCGGGGCGGCGGGCGCATGGTGTGGACGGGCAACAAAGAGGCGTGCCATATCGGGGTACGGGCGGCCATGAAGGCACCGCACCGGATGGTCGACAGCGTGCTATCTCGCACCCGCCGGGCCTGCGGCGATGGCGCCGGGCGGCCTGGNGACCAATGCCGTCGGACCGTTATGCGGGCGTCATCGAGCTCGGTGAACCAGCAAGAACACCGTGATGTACGGCCGGACATGCCGGTCCACGGAAACCTCGCACGGCGGTGGGCCCNCACGGCGCAACAGTGAACAGGTCAGCCGACCTGATGCCTGTCGGTGCAGCGAAAGATGAACCTGGCCGGGCTGTATCTCCGCCGGTTCGGCTCCTTACCGCCGACACCCGATCGGTGCATCGCTCTGCTCTGGGCGGCCGCGCATGGTGCCGGTTCCCCCCAAAGAACTGCATGCAAGTCTCTCCCCCATGTGTACGAGTAGAACCTGGCCGGCCGGGGGTGTCAAGGAGATGCGGCGAAATGTGCGCCCTGTAAAGTTGCTCGGCCAATGGTTACCCGAAGTTAGATGGACACTACAGTCGGATTCAATGAGAGGTAGCCGGGGGTGCGCCGTCGGTTGAGTTCCAGCCGTCGCGGCCGACGAAGTGTCGCGAAGAATGGGGAGGGTGCCAGATTGTCCGAGTCTGCGGGTTGGGCGAAGGGGGGTGCAATTTAGTGACGGAGGACACATTGGGCNGAGGAATCGTGCCGCTCCGCGGNTCACTGCTTCGGGCGACNGCACCCGCGGTCGGAACGAGAAGGAGGACGTTCTTCCGCGGCCACAGCCAATGGAACTTTGCCAGTTTTTGTCATTTGTGCGACACGTTGATCCCGTGCCGCGGTTCCGCCCGCTCCGCCCGCTCCTCCCGCGCACCGCAACCGGTGGGTCGTCCGTGCAGCCGTCTAGGGTGGGCGTGGTGAGCTCGCCCGCGAACCCGGATCCGCAGTCTGCGTCGCCCCCCGCCCACGGCGGTGAGCAGGCGCCACGCGCGACCGGGCCTGCGGCGGGGCCCGCCGCAGGGCCCGCTGCGGGGCGTGAGCGCCGCTACCCGCCGCCGGAGCAGTTCCGCGGGCCGGTCGTCGCCCGGCGCGGGCAGGTCGAACGGTCCACCACCGACCAGCGGCTGCTCGACACCCGCAGCCCGTCGGGCTTCGTCCACGGCGACCCGTGGCGGGTGATGCGCATCCAGAGCGAGTTCGTCGAGGGCTTCGGGCTGCTCGCGGAGCTGCCGCGGGNCGTGACGGTCTTCGGTTCGGCGCGCATCTCCCCGGACGACCCGATCTACGCCCAGGGCCTGCGCCTCGGCGCCGGGCTCGCCGAGGCCGGCTTCGCCGTCATCACCGGCGGGGGGCCGGGGGTGATGGAGGCGGTCAACCGCGGCGCCCAGGAGGCGGGCGGGCTGTCGGTCGGCCTCGGCATCGAACTGCCGTTCGAACAGCGGCTCAACGACTGGGTCGACCTGGGCGTCAGCTTCCGGTATTTCTTCGTCCGCAAGACGATGTTCGTCAAGTACGCCGAGGCGTTCGTGATCCTGCCCGGCGGGGTCGGCACGCTCGACGAGCTGTTCGAGGCGCTCACCCTCGTCCAGACCGGGAAGGTCACCCGGTTCCCGGTGGTCCTCATAGGGTCGCAGTACTGGTCGGGCCTGGTGGAGTGGCTGCGTTCGACCGTCCTGTCGGCCGGCCTGATCAAGGAATCGGACCTGCACATCCTGTCCATCACCGACGATGTCGACGAGGCGGTGCGCATCATCGTGCGGGGGACGGCCGGGCACGCCGAGCCGCCCCGCCCGGAGGTGCCCGAACCGTGAACATCTGCGTCTACTGCGCGTCCTCGTCCGACATCGACGCCGCCCACGTGGAGCTGGCGACCCGGACCGGGGCGGAGCTCGCCCGGCGCGGCCACACCCTGGTGTCCGGCGGTGGCTCCGTGTCGTGCATGGGGGCGGTGGCCCGGGCGGCGCGGGCCGGCGGCGCCCGCACCATCGGGGTGATCCCGCGCGTCCTCGTGGCGATGGAGGTCAGCGACACCGAGGCGGATGAGCTGATCGTCACGGACACGATGCGTGAGCGCAAGGCGCTGATGGACGACCGCGCCGACGGTTTCCTCGCGCTGCCCGGCGGGCTGGGCACGCTGGAGGAGTTGCTGGAGATCTGGGTGGCCCGAGTGCTGAGTCTGCACACGAAGCCCGTGGTCGTCCTCGACCCCGGCGGGGTCTTCGGTCACCTGCGGCTGCTCGTCGACTCCCTCGTCGCGGGCGGGTTCGTCCGGGCCGTCGCCCGCGACACCCTGATCTGGGCCACCAGCGTGGGCGAGGCCCTCGACCACCTGGAGGCCGCCGCGCCGGCGGGCGTGGTTCCCGCGGGCGCCGGCGCCCCGCCCCAGCCGACCGACCGGGAGATCATCGAGGGCGACTGACGGCGGGGGCGGGTCAGGCGACGCCGCGGCGGGCGACGGCGAGGTCGGCGTCGCCGCGGATCGCCGCGGTCATCCGCAGCGTGCGCAGCGTCGCGGCCACCTGGTGGGCGCGGAAGACCCGGGCGCCGAGCCAGGCGCTGATCGCCGTCGCGGCGAGGGTTCCCTCCAGGCGTTCGTCGACCCCGGTGTCCAGGGCCTCCCCGACGAAGTCCTTGTTCGACATGGCGACCAGCACCGGCCACCCGGTGGCCGCCAGCTCCGGCAGGCGCCGGGTGGCCTCCAGCGAGTGCCGGCTGTTCTTGCCGAAGTCGTGGCCCGGGTCGATGAGCACCGCGTCGGCGCGTACCCCCAGCGCCACGGCGCGTTCGGCGAGACCCACGGTCGTGGCGACGATGTCGGCGACGACGTCGTCGTAGGTCATCCGGTGCGGCCGGGTCCGGGGCGGCAGGTGCCCGGCGTGGGTGCACACCAGTCCGGTGCCGAACTCGGCGGCGACCTCGGCGAGCTGCGGATCCACCCCGCCCCAGGCATCGTTGAGCAGGTCGGCGCCCTCCCCGGCGACCACGCGGCCGACCGCCGCCCGCCAGGTGTCGACGCTGATCACCAGGTCGGGATGGCGCGCGCGGACCGCGGCGACGAAGCCGCCGACCCGGCGAAGCTCCTCGGCCGGGCTCACCTCGCCGCCGGGGGCCGCCTTGACCCCGCCGATGTCGACGATCCCCGCCCCGTCGTCGACGGCGCGGTCGACGGCGTCGAGCGCCGCGGCCTGTCCGTACGTCGCGCCGCGGTCGAAGAACGAGTCCGGCGTGCGGTTGACGATGGCCATGACCACCAGCTCCGACGGTCCGAACACCCGCCGGCCCAGCCGCAGCGGCCCCTGCCGCGGCCGCCCGCCCGGCCCCGGTGCGCCGTCCTGGCCGGTCCGGTCGGCGTGCGGCGGGCGTGGGGCCAGGGGCGACGCGGCGGTCCGGGAGTCGGCCGGGGAGTCGGCCGGGGAGTGGGGCGTCGGGGCGGTCGTCTCGGCGGGGTCGGCGTCCACCCGGCCAGACTGCCAGATCGGGCGGGGTGACCAGGGTGGTCGGGGCATGGCACGATCGACCCGTGGTGCTCGTCGTCGAGATCGTGATCGTGGCCGCCGTCGTGTTCGCCGTGGCCGCGCTGGCCGTCGGCCGCTTCGACCGGCTGGCCCCCGCGCCGCCCGACGGTGCCTCCGTCGGCCTGCCCGCCGGCACGGTGACGGCCGGCGACGTCACTCGACTGCGCTTCGCGATGGCGCCGCGCGGCTACCGGATGGCCGAGGTCGACGCCGTCCTGCTGCGCCTGGCCGAGGAGCTGGCCTGGCGCGACGAGGAGCTGGCCCGGCGCGACGACGAACTCGTCCGGCTGGCGACCTTCGCGCGCATCGGCCCCGAGCCGTCGGTGCGGGAGCACCCCGTCGTGCCGCTGGACAAGCGGCAGGACTGACCGGCCCGCGTCCCGCGCGTCTCGGCATCCCGTTGACGGACGGTCGATCTGGGTCACGCGAGACCGACCGTGAGCGCGTCCGTCGACACCGGACACCCACCGTCCGATGTCGGTGCCGCCGACCGTTGTGATGCCGCGGGGAGACGTGTTTCGGTTTGCGGTCCGGTCTACGGGATAATCGTCGCCAGACNCAGGTCCGACGGCAGGAAGAGGTGCACCGATGGCGGCCATGAAGCCGCGGACGGGTGACGGTCCGCTCGAGGTGACCAAGGAGGGGCGCGGCATCGTGATGCGTGTCCCGCTGGAGGGGGGCGGTCGGCTCGTTGTGGAACTCACCGCCGACGAGGCGAGTGCGCTGGGGGACGCCCTCAAGACCGCGGTCAGCTAGCTGTTGATGCGTCCCGGCCGGGCGGCCGACCCGTGTTGGGCGGGGCTGGCCGGCCCGACGGCCGGGGGCGGCGGCGATGAGGGAGGGTCAGATGACCATGGACGGATCCGCGTCGAGTCCGGTGCTCGATGCTCTCATCGGGTCGCCGCCGGAGATCACTCTGCGGTCCGGGAGCGCCACCGACGCGGCGGCCTCTGTCGTCGCCGTCGTGCTGGCGGCGGGGGAGGACGGGCCGGTCCTCGCGGCGGCCACCCGGCGGGCGGCCGCCGATCTCGGGGTGGACCTCGACCGGCTCGTCGAGACCGAGTCCCTGCGCGGTGACGCCGGCTCCGTGCTGGTCGTCCCGCTCACCGGCGCGGAGCGCTCGATCACCAGGCTGCTCGTGGTGGGAGTCGGCGCCGGCCAGCCGGGGGACTGGCGGGCCGCCGGCGCCGCCGTGGCGCGCCGGGCCGGCGCGGCGGCGCGGCTCGCGGTGATCGCGCAGCCCGCGCCGGTCGAACTGCGGGCGTTCGCCGAGGGAGTCGCCCTCGGCTCCTACCGCGTCTCCGGACTGTTGGAGCGGGCCGGTCAGCCCGGCCGTCCGGCGGGCGGTGGCCCGGACGCCCGGACCCGGCCCGCCGCCGGGGCCGGCGCCGAGGCGCCCGGTCGTGACGCGCTGAACGTCAACGAGATCACGGTGGACGATGCCGGGCTCGACAGCGTCGACGCCGCCGGCCCCGCCATCGACGCCGCCGGCCCCGCCGTGGACGCGGGCGGCGGGGCGTCAGCGCCCGCCGCCGAGGCCGCCGGCGGGCCGCTGCGCGAGGTGGTCGTCGTCACCGACCTCGCGGCCGATCCCGCGGCGCTCGCCGCGCTGCGGGCGGCCCGTGCCGTGGCCCTCGGGGTGTACATCGCCCGCGATCTGGTGAACACGCCGAGCCTGGTGAAGTCGCCGGAATGGCTCGCCGACCGGGCCGTGCGCATCGCGACCGCGGCCGGCCTCACCGCGACGGTGCTCGGCCCGCGAGAACTGGCCGAGCAGGGCTTCGGCGGGCTGCGGGCCGTGGGCCGGGGTTCGCCGCGCCCGCCGCGGCTGGTCCGGATCGAGTACGACGGGGCTGGTGCCGCCCGCCATCGGGTTCTCGTCGGCAAGGGCATCACGTTCGACTCGGGCGGCCTCTCGCTCAAGCCGGCCGTGTCGATGATCGGGATGAAGACCGACATGTCCGGCGCGGCCGCGGTGCTGGGGACGATGACCGCGCTGCCGGCGCTCGGCGTGCCCGGTCGGGTGACCGGCCTGCTCTGCATCGCGGAGAACATGATCGGCGGCAATGCCATGCGCCCCGGCGACGTCATCACCTGCTGGGGTGGCACGACGGTCGAGGTGCTCAACACCGACGCCGAGGGGCGCCTGGTCCTCGCCGACGGCCTCGCCTACGCGGCGGGCGAGCTCGGCGCCGACGTCGTCGTCGACCTGGCCACCCTCACCGGGGCGATCGCCGTCGCGCTCGGCCGGCGCACCGCGGGCCTGTTCAGCTCCGACGACGATCTCGCCGCGGAGCTGACCACCGCGGCCGAGTCCGCCGGGGAGCGGGTGTGGCGGCTGCCGCTCACCGAGGACTACCGGCCGGCGATCGACTCGCCGGTCGCGGACCTGGCCAACATCGGCCGGGCGCTGGACGTCGGCGGCGGGTCGATCACCGCCGCGCTGTTCCTGCGCGAGTTCGCCGGGAAGCTGCCGTGGGCCCATCTGGACATCGCCGGCACGGCGCGGTCCGACTCCGACGACGGCGAGATCAGCCGCGGCGGCACGGGCTGGGGGGTCCGTACCCTGTTGCGTTGGCTGGCCGCGGACGCCACCTCGCCGGCGGACGTGATCACGCCGGCGCCGGCGGAGGCGTCAACCCAGGTCGGCTAGCGACCGACCGGTGCCCGGCAGCGGGCGCCGGTCCGGGGGCGGGCGCCGGTCAGGGGGTCGCCCCGGCCGAGCTCAGGCTGATGAGCTGGCGGCGGGCCCAGCGCAGGCTGTCGTGCTCCTCCATCACCGCGGGCCAGCCCGCCAGCGCCGCCTCGATCGCCTCGCGGTCCGCCACCGCGAGGATCTCGACCCGCAGCTCGTCGATGTCCGCCTGGTCGACGCGGAGCTGGTCGAGGTAACGGGCGAGGATCCCGCCGGGGTGCGGCTCGCGGACCGAGTAGATCTCCCGGGTGTCCTCGACCCAGCTCAGCCGGTAGGTGCTGTGGATGTCATGGTGGTCGGTCCACCCGTCCCCGAAGGGGACCTCGGCGGAGGCCTGCCGCCGCGGCTCCTCGCCATAGAACTCCCGGATGTTCATGGATCATCCTTCCTCGCGGGACGGACCCGCGTAAACGGCCGGACGCCGGTCGGCGGCCGGCCCCGCCCGGTCCTGGCCAGCACCGCCAGCCCGGCCCGGGTGGTCGCTCGCTCAGGAAGCCAGCCGCTGCAGCGCCGTCTCGTAGCCCTTCGCCTGCCCGTCGGTCAGCACCAGGGAGACGCGGAGGACCACGCCGCCCCGCACGTAGACGTACTCCGTGACCAGCGGATTGTCCTTGGTTACGGTGAGGAGCCGGGTGGCCCGCCGCTGAGCGGCCGCCGCGTCGTGGAACGCCTCGACGGCGCCGCCACGCTCGATCGCCCCCGCCGGCGCCCCCGCCACCTCGTTCGAGCCCACCCGGGAGTCGCTGAACGCGATCCGGCTGGAGTAGCCGCCCGCCGTGCCCAGGAGCCGGTCGGGGTCGGTGGCGGCGGTGTAGACGACGGTCGTGTGCAACGGCAGGCCGGCCTTGGCCAGGCTGATCGCGACCTGCTCGGCGGTGAGGTTCGTCAGGAGGCCGCCGGCACCGCCCTGGACTGGGCCGGTCGGGTCGGCCGTGCCGGTGGGGAGTCCCGGAGTGCCGGCCGCCCCCGGGCTTGCCACGGATGGGCTCGCCGGACCCGAACCCGGACCCGGACCCGCGGCCGGCGCCGTGCGCGCCTGGTGCGCCGGTCCCACCATCCGGTTCAGCGCGTACCCGGCGGCGCCGGCCAGGACGGCCACGACCAGTACGAACACGACGTAGCGCAGCAGGCCGTCCCGCGCGGCGGCGCCAGGCGGCCCGGCCTCCCGCTCGTCGGCCCCGCCGCGAGGATCGGCCCCTGCGCGCGAGCGGTAGCTCGCGCCGCCGGCGAGACCAGCCCCGCCGCCGTCATGGCCCCCGCGCCCGACGCTGCTCCCGCGGCCGATGGTGCCCTCGCGGCCGATGGTGCCCTCGCGGCCGCTGTAGGCCCCGCGGTCGACGCGGTCGGCGCCCTCACGGCGGTTCGTGTGGATGCCGGGGTCGGTGCGCTCATCGTGGATGGGGCGGCTACCGCGATCGCCCTGGATGCCGCGATCGCCCTGGATGCCGCGATCGCCCTGGATGCCGAGATCGCCCTGGATGCCGCGATCGGCCTGGCTGTCGCGACCACCCTGGGCGGCGCGACCGTTCCGGGTGCCTCGATCGAGCTGGGTGCCTCGATCGCCGTAGCCCCCGCGGCCGGCGTACTCATCGGGACCGTCGTGCCGGCCGCGGCCATGGTCTCCGCGGCCGTCGCGGTCTCCGTGGCCGGCATGGGGATCGCGCCCGTTGTAGGGATCGCGGGGGTAGGGGGTGCGGTCGGCATGGCCATCGCGGTTGCCGAAGTTTCCGCGGTCGTCGTGGCGGCGGCGGTCGTCAAAGGAGGCCCGGGGGTCCTCGTAGCCCCCACCGTCGTCGTAGCCCCCACCGTTGTCGTAGCCACCGCCGTCGTCGTAGGTCCCGCCGTCGTCGTAGCCGCCGTGGTCCTGGTAGCCGCCGCGTCCGTCGTAGTCTCGGCGCTCCCCGCGGGCACCGATGTCCGGGTAGGCACCCGAACGGGCCCGATCGGTGCGAGTGGCGTGGGCACCACGGTCGGCGTGGATATCGCGACCGTCGCCCTCGTACCCGCCGAAGTCGTCGTAGCGCCGGTACTCCCGGGCCGCCGGTGCCATCCACTCCCCAAGGCGTCGAAATGTCACGCTTGAGGGCACCTTACGCGCCGAGCGGGCCAGACCCCCGGCGCGCCGCGGTTGCGGGCGGGTTCCGTCCAGTTACGGCACCGGGCCTGGGCGCNGCGTCCGGGCGGGCTGCTGCCAGGACCGGTCGACCGGCCTGACGCTGACCCTTACGGGCTACCCCGGGCCGCCCCCGCAGGTCCTAGCCGACGGGTGAGGACTTGGCGACCACTGCAACCAGCAGGCCGCCGCCGGTGGTGAGGAGCATCTGGGTGAGCCGCATGTCATCGCGCACGGCGGTGGCGAGCTCGCGGACGGCAACCGCGTCCGGGCCGCGGGCACCGGGATCGGCCGCCTGGCCCTCGGCCAGCACGCCCGCGAACACGACCACTCCGCCCGGGCGGAGCAGCCGCAGCGCCTGCGTGAGGTACTCGGTGCCCTCTCGGCGGTCGGCGTCGCAGAACACCAGGTCGTAGGCGCCGTCGGTGAGGCGTGGGAGGACGTCGAGGGCGCGGCCCGTGATGAGCCGGCTGCGGCCCGGCGCCATCCCGGCGTCGGCGTAGGTGCGGCGCGCCAGCCGGAGATGCTCGGCCTCGACGTCGATGGTGGTTAGGGTTCCATCGGGCCGCATCCCGCGCAGCAACCAGGTACCGGAGACCCCGGTACCGGTGCCGATCTCGACGACCGCGCGGGCGCTCACGGCGGCGGCGAGGAATCGCAGGACCGCACCGGCGCCCGGGCTGACCGGGACGATCCCGACCTCCTCGGCGCGGGCGCGGGCAGCACGAAGGATCGGGTCTTCCAACAGGAAGCCCTCGGCGTAGGCGGCGGCGGAGTCAAGCTCGCCGATGTCGGTGTCCGGCATGACATCCGCAGCCTACGGGAACGGGAGAGCACAGAGGCGCGTTCATCTGGTCAACGCGCATCGTGTCGAGGAACGAGGGGAGAAACATCGGTGTCCGCAGCGGGATTCGCCGCTCCCTGGCCGGCTCGTCGGGTACGTTCGACGCGAACCGACCGAGAGGCGGCCGTGGCTGCACAGGACTCCGGGGCGGGTTCCGACGCCGCCGGCGCCGCCGCCACCTCAGATGTTTCCGGTTGGGTGNCGCCGTCCTGGGAGGACGTGGTCCGCGAGCACGGCAACCGGGTCTATCGGCTCGCCTACCGTCTCACCGGCAACGCCCACGACGCCGAGGACCTCACGCAGGACGTTTTCGTGCGCGTGTTCCGGTCCCTGGCGGACTACACGCCCGGCACCTTCGAGGGCTGGCTGCACCGGATCACGACCAACCTTTTCCTCGATCGCATGCGCCGGCAACAGAAGATCCGGTTCGACGCGCTGCCCGAGGACACCGAGCGGCTGGCCGGGCGCGAGGCGAGCCCTGAGGCGGTCTACGCCGAGGCTCATCTCGATGCCGACGTCGAGGCGGCGCTCGCGGCGCTGCCGCCCGACTTTCGGGCCGCTGTGGTGCTGTGCGATATCGAACAGCTCTCCTACGAGGAGATCGCCCAGACGCTCGGCGTGAAGCTCGGCACGGTCCGCAGCCGGATCTCGCGCGGACGGGCGATGTTGCGGGCGGCGCTGGCGGACCGGGCGCCCCGCACCGCCGACGGCGCCATGCTGGTCGCCGCCGAGGACGCCGACGACGTCTACGCCAGTCCCGCGGCCCCGGCCGGCCGGGCCGATGCGCCCGGTGCCGCCGACGCCGAGTATGATCAACCTGCTGCCTCGCCCGGCTCGCGACGAAGCCGCGACGACGGGCGTGGCAGGGGCGGGCGGCGGCGTGGAGTTGTTCCCGCCGGAAGCAAGGGTGGTGCTCCTGCGGAGCGGCCCGCGTGACCGAGCATCTTGGCGACCGGGTCTCGCCCCTCATCGATCATCAGCTTGATCACGACGCGCGGGACCGCGCGCTCGCGCATCTCGCCGGCTGTGCGGACTGCCAGCGTGAGGTGGTGGCGCTCCGCCAGGTGAAGGCCCGGTTGGTCGCGCTGGGCGATCCGGGACTGCCGGACGACGTCGCCGCCCGGCTGCTGCGCATCGGCGCGAGCGAGCCGTGGCCGAAGCGCACCATGGCAGATCCCCGCCCCTCGCCCTTGTCGCCCTCCAGGCGCACGCCCAGCCGACCCGATGCCACCGGCCACGGNCGGTCCGCGGCCCAGCCGACCGATCGGGTGGCGTCCGATCGAGTGGCGTCCCGGCGCAGATCGCGCCGCGGATCCACCGAGCCGCCCGGCAGGACGAGGCCTGGTCCCCGGGCCGCGCGGCGGGGCACCGGGCGCCGGCAAGGGGCTCGACCGGGTGGATCGCGTGATCGGCTTCCTCTGCGGCCGTCGCCACCCCCGCGGCCCGGCCAGGGCCGCTCGAGCATGCGTCGGACCCTGCTCGGTTCCGCCGCGCTGCTGATGCTCGCCGTCACCGGCGCCGCCGTCTCGGACGGTCGGGGCAACGCCCGTCCGGCCGGTCCCATCGCCGTGCCGACCGTTTCCTCCGTGGTCGTCCCAGGCTCCCCGGCCGGTGGCTCTCTGCGCCTGATCCCCATGTTCACGCCGATGAAGGTTTCGTTGCGCCGTTGACGTAGCGTTCCCGGACGTCCGCGGTTGACGAGTACTGAACGTCGCGGAAACATGTGCTCACCCGCCGAGCCTGCGTCGGTCGCGTCCGTGCTGCCCCCGTGTTCCCTTCCGGGGGTGCCCGCACGTGGCGGTCATCCCGCGCAGCAGCGGAGACCGTCGGCGATTTCACCCCCGTCAGGGTGGCGGGAGGATGCTGCTGATCGATACCTGAAAAGTCTTTTTTCGACTGTTCAGCAGGAGAGGTCTCCTCTGCTCTGATGTGAGGCTTTACCGTGTTACCCGCTCGGAGTCGTTGCGCGGGGCCTCCCAGGACGGAACCGGTTGCCGGTGTTCCGCCGTGTCGCGCGACGAGCGAGTCGGGAGGTCGTGGTGGACGGCAACGACGACAAGGCGGCGATCGCCGGCATGGAGCCGGTGGACACGCCGATCAGGCCGCGGCGCCTCGAACGGTCATCCGTGGTCATCGATCCGTCCGCCATGCCCGGGTGCGGTGGGACCGAACCGACCGGGGAGCCTCAGCCCGCCGGCCGGCCCGTCGCCGGTGATGCCGATGCCGCCAGCCCCGCCGATCCGGCTGCTCCTGCCGCTCTGGCCAGTTCCGCCGCTCCGGCCAGTTCCGCGGCTCCGGCCACCTCTGGCGGTCCCGCGGGTGCCGCTGTTTCTGCCGGTGCTGCTGCTGCCGGTGCCGCTGGGACCGTCGTCCGGGCCGGTGGTTCGGCTCCGGTCGAGCGGGGCATGGACCGGCGGCCGGAGAGCCCCGGCGCCCGTGACGAGACGACCATCCCGTCGACCTCGGCGGCGATGCCCGCCAGCCCGCCGCCCCGGAGCTTCAACGGAGCGGTTCCGGCCGCCTGGCCCCCCTCCACCGACCCGCGGCCCGGCGCTGCGTCGGCCGCGGGAGACCCGACCAGCCGCTCCGCGGGGTCTCCGCCCGCGGTGCCATCGCCTGCAGCTCCTCCCTCTGCAGCTCCTCCCGCCGAGGTGCCTCCGCCCGGGGGCGTCCGGCCCGACCTCACCGCCCTGACCGGCAGGCCGGCGGCGTCTTCCGAACCCGCGGCGGGTGCTCTCGTGGCGGGACGGTCCGGGTTTCGCGCCGGCGCCGCCCTCCCGCGAACCCAGGCCACCGGACGGGGTTCCCAGACAGGTTCCAGACCGTCCACCCACGCCGTCCCGGAGCCGCCCGTGCGCGCGATGCCGATCTCGGGAGCCCGGCGGTCCGCGCCGCCGGCGGCGACTGCATCGGCCCAGGTCACTCTGCCGACCCAGGGCAGCACGCCGACGCCGGGCAGCATGCCGGCCCAGGGCAGCACGCCGACGCCGGGCAGCATGCCGGCCCAGGGCAGCACGCCGACGCCGGGCAGCATGCCGACGCCGGGGACCGCACCGACGCCGGGGGCTGCGCCGGCGGGTCGAGCGGGGCCGGCGGGTCGAGCGGGGCCGGCGGGTCGAGCGGGGCCGGCGGGGGATCGTGAGCCGCAACGGCGAGTCGAGCGCGCCCGTGCGGCCGGGACGTCCAATGGCGTCACGTCGGGTGACGGCCCCGAACTGCCGTCGCCCGACGGCGTGCTGCCCACGCGGGACGACGCCGGGCTGCGGGCGAGCGCTACCGGCGCGACGGACGGGCTCGAGGTGCTCGACGAGATGCACACCAAGGGCGCAGTGGGTCCGCGTTCCGAGTCCGCAGGGCCGGAAACGGCCCGCCAGGACCGGCCGGCTCCGGCTCCGGCAGCGCGTCCCGCGTCCCGCCGGCCGCCGGTGCCGCCGCCCGGTGAGGGTGGGCAGCGCCCGTCGACCGGTGCCCGGCACGGGCGGCACTCCGGCCGCAGCACCGGCGGCCCTGGCTCCACGGCGGCCACAGCGGCCACGGCGGATGGTGCGGACGGTGCGGACCGCGCCACCCGGGCCGGCGGCCGGACCTGGAGCCTGCGTGCGGGTGCCGAGCGTGCGGGTGCCGAGCGTGCGGGTGCCGAGCGTGCGGGTGCCGAGCGTGCGGGTGCCGAGCGTGCCGGTGCCGAACGCGCCGGTGCCGAACGCGCCGTAGCCCAACGCGGTGGAGTCGCCCACGACGATGCCGCCGGCCTTCGCGGCGAGCCCAGCGGCGCCTCGGCGGCCGCGAGCAGGGTGGAGCGGCCGGCGGTGTCGACACCGGCGACTGCCGGTAGCCGGCAGCCCGCCGCGCAGGCCGCAGGGATCTTCGCTGCTGTCGCGGGGTCGCAGTCGGTTGCGGGGTCGCAGTCGGTCGCGGGAAACCGCGGCGGGTCGGCGGCAACCGGCGCCCGCGGGCAGGGTGCTGGCCGGGCCACCGACGCCAGGCCGGCTCCGAACGGACGCGCCGGATCGGGGGTGAGCGTCGCGCCGGCGCGGGAGTCCCGCCGGGGAGCCGGATCGGTGACGGCCCTGCGGCCCGCGCGGCCCGCTCGGCGCGTCGGGATCGCCGGTCCCGGCGGGGAGGCGACGCCGGCTCCGCGCGCCGGCGGTGACGGCGATGACGATCGCGACGCCGGCTCCGCGTACCCCGCGTCGTCGGCGCAACGGTCGGCGCCGGGCGGCGGCGCGGGGCTGGGGGGTGCCCCCGTCGTCCTCGGCCGACGGGTACTGCTGGCGTGTGTGCTGGTCGCGGGGCTGCTGGGCGGTGCGATCAGCGGCTTGGCCGTCGCCATCACCACGGGCGACACCAGCGTCCAACCGGTGAAGACGCTCTCCGTCGGCAGCCCGGCTCCCGTCACCGACCGGCGCACGGTCGCGGCGATCGCCGCGGCCGCGCTGCCCACCGTGGTGACGGTCGACGTCGGCGGGGTGGGCGACGACGGCAGCGGCGGCACCGGCTCCGGAGTGATCATCAGCTCCGATGGCTTCATCCTCACGAACAACCATGTCATCGCGTCCGCGGTCGCCAGCGGCAGCCCGATCTCGGTGCGCCGCTACCAGGAGTTCGGCCAGATCCAGGCCCAGCTCGTCGGGCGAGACCCGCAGACCGACCTCGCCGTGCTGCGCATTCCCGCCCCGACGCCGCTGCCCGCCGCCACGCTGGGCCAGTCCGGCTCCCTCGTGGTCGGGGCGCCGGTCGTCGCCATCGGGGCGCCGCTGGGCCTGTCCGGGACGGTGACGACCGGCGTCGTCAGCGCCCTGGATCGCAATCCGACCGTGCCGGCCGAGAACGGCAGCGCTCCCACGGTCCTCATCGGCGCGATCCAGATCGACGCGGCGATCAACCCGGGGAACTCCGGCGGTCCCCTGCTCGACGCGCTCGGGCAGGTCGTCGGGATCAACGCGGCGATCGCGGCGGTCCCCGGCCACGAGGAGCAGACCCAGAGCGGCAGCATCGGCGTGGGCTTCGCCATCCCGGTGGACTTCGCGCGCTCCGTCGCCCAGGAGCTCATCGCGACCGGTCGAGCCACCCATCCCTACGTCGGCGCCTCGGCCGCCACCGTCACCACGGGCGAGGCGACGGCCATCGGCGGGGTGCCCGGCGCCCGGCTGGTGAGCCTCGTTCCCGACGGCCCTGTGGCCCGGGCCGGACTGCGGGTCGGCGACGTCATCACCCGGATCGACGCGAACACGATTCGCGGGACGAACGATCTGCTCGTGGCGGCCCGGCTGCATCGGGTGGGCGACAAGGTCACCGTCACCTACGTGCGCGGTGGCGTCACCGCAACCACCCAAATGACACTCCAGGAACAACAGAACTGAGTATTGGACATCCTTTCGTTGCCCAGGAGTTCCGCGCGGCAACATGGGGAGAGGTACGCTCAGCCGGTGTTCAACGGTGTCGGGTGGGGTGAAGTCGTCGTCCTGCTGCTGATCGGCCTGTTCGTCTTCGGCCCGGACAGGCTGCCCAAGGNGGNCCGGGACGCGGGGCGCATGCTCCGCCAGCTCCGGCAGATGGCCAACGGCATGCGCAATGATCTGCGGTCCGAGCTCGGCCCNGAATTCGCCGATCTCGACATTCGGGATCTGCATCCGAAGACCTTCGTCCGCAAGCACCTGTTCGAGGACGAGCCCCCGCTGCCGCCGTACCTGACGAAGCGGACCGCGCTGGACGCGCTGCTCCTCGGCGACGACACGCCCGCGACCCCGTCGCTGACGAAGTCCTCCCTGCCGAAGGACGCCTCCCGCGAGGCCGGCCGCCCCGCCGCGGACACCCCCGCGCCGCCGGCCCCGTCGACGCCCGCGCTGCTGTCGAAGTCGTCGCCCCCGAAGAAGGCGACCGCCTCCCGCGCCGTCCCGCCTCAGCCCATCGCCCAGCCCGACGCCGCCGCCCCCTTCGACGCCGCTGCCCCCTTCGACCCCGACGCCACCTGAGCTGACCCGATCCGCCGGATCCAGAGCCGGGCGGTTCACCCTGTTCGGCTCTCAGACGCGCGGTACCGCGACCGCCGACAGCGACATCGACATCCTGTACACCCTTCAGCCTGGCCGGCGCCTGGGCTGGGACATCGAGCAGCTCGCGGATGACCCCGCAGGCCTGTTCGGACGGCCCGTCGATCTGATCTCCGTCGGCGGGCTCCACCCGTCGCTACGCTCGTCCGTCCTAGCGGAAGCACGGCCCATGTACGCGGCGTGACGTCCTCCTGCTCGCTGAGATGATCGAAGCGGCCGACCAGGCGCAGAAGCTCACCGAGGGGATCACCACCGACGGTCTGGAGGCGGACCGGCAGCGCCGCGACGCGTTCCTGTGGAACTTCACCGTAACTTCCTGCGGGCGGGAGGACGGGGGCTCGATCCCACCAGCAGGGGAGTGCAGGAAGCAGGACGCCCGCGGGCGGCCGGGGGTCGGTGAGTGTCACCGGGGACCGGGCGCCCGCGGGCGTGGGCCGTGCTGCGGGGTTGTTGTGCTGCGGGGTTGCCGTGCTGCGGGGTTGCGCCTCAGCGACCGGCGGGGGTCAGGTTGAGGCTGCGGCCGGCGAGGCCGCGGGAGCGGTAGGTGAGGCGGTCGGCCACGGCGCGCAGGGCCTTGCTGGCCTCGCTGTCCGGCTCGGCGACGACGAGGGGGACGCCGTTGTCGCCGCCCTCGCGCAGGCGGACGTCCACCGGGACCTGCGCCAGCAGGGGGACGTCGTGGCCGAGGACGCGGGTCAGGCGCTCGGCCACGGCGGCGCCGCCGCCGGAGCCGAAGACGTCGACGCGCTCCCCGCAGTGCGGGCAGGGCAGCCAGGCCATGTTCTCGACCACGCCGACGACGTTCTGCCGGGTCTGCACGGCGATGGTGCCCGCGCGCTCCGCGACCTCGGTGGCGGCGAGCTGCGGGGTGGTGACCACCAACAGCTCGGAGGAGGGCACGAGCTGGGCCAGGGAGATGGCGATGTCCCCGGTGCCGGGCGGCAGGTCCAGCAGGAGGACGTCGAGGTCACCCCAGAAGACGTCGGAAAGGAACTGCTCAAGGGCGCGGTGCAGCATCGGCCCGCGCCAGGTCACCGGCTGGTTCCCGCGGGTGAACATGNCGGTCGAGATGACCCGGACGCCGTGCGCCTGGGGGGGCATAATCATCTTCTCGACCTGTGTGGGCGGGCGGTCGATGCCGAGCATCCGGGGCACGGAGTGGCCGTAGATGTCGGCGTCGAGCACGCCTACGGAGAGGCCCGATCGGGCCATCGCCGCGGCCAGGTTCACAGTGATCGAGGACTTGCCGACGCCGCCCTTGCCACTGGCGACGCCATACACCCTGGTCATGGAGCCCGGTTGAGCGAACGGGATCACCTTGGGGGCGATGCCGCCGCGCAGCTTCGTGTGCAGGGCGGTGCGCTGCTCGTCCGTCATGACCTGCAGGTCGACGCGGACCTCGCGCACCCCCTCGACCGCGCTGACGGCTCGGCTGACACGGTTGATGATCTCATCGCGCATCGGGCAGCCGGACACGGTGAGCAGCACCGTGATGTCAACCGAGCCGTCGTCGAGCACGTGGACCGACGAGACCATGTCCAGCTCCGTGATGGGGCGGCCGATCTCGGGATCGTGCACCGTCGCCAGAGCCGACTGGATCGCGTCGGAGGAAGGCCGGGATGGGGACAAGGGAAACCTCAGTCACTGATTGGCATCAGATGCGGCCCTCGGAGCCGCCGTTGGCTCCACGATAGCCCGCGGAAAGCTCGTCGGCGTTGGCCCGCCGGCCAGGTGTGAGCCACGGGTGCCAGGACCCGGATGAATCCGTCGGTACCGGCGGTTGTCGATCGGTGTGGGCCGCCGGTTCTCGGGACCTGTCGGGTATCTGACTCGAAACCGGGCCGATCGCCGTGACCTGGATGTTGGGACGCGCGGCGGCGCCCCCGGCCCCGGCCGGTGCCGCCGCGGGAGAGCCGGTGCGGGCACGTTACGGCATAGGCTGATCGAGGCGGCAGCGGGAGGACGCGATGGCAGTCGAAGAGGTGATCGGCGCCAGCTCCGAGACCGACGCGGACTGGGTCGACGAGCGCGGCATGCGGGCCTGGCGGGGGCTGCTGCAGGCGCACGCGCACGTCACCAGGGTGCTCGAGGCCGAGCTGGAAGCCATCCACCATCTGCCGTTGGCCTCCTACGACGTGCTCGTCCAGCTCGCCGAGGCGCCGAACCACGAGCTGCGGATGAGCGAGCTGGCGCAGGCGGTGCTGCTGTCCCGCAGCGGGCTGACCCGGCTGGTCGACCGGCTGGAGCGCGAGGGGCTGGTCGCCCGGCGGAGCTGTCCGTCCGACGCTCGCGGCACGCTCGCCACCCTGACGACGCAGGGTCTCGACCGGCTTCGGGCCGCCTCCGGCACCCACCTGAAGGGGGTGAGCCGGCACGTGCTGTCCCACTTCAGCCGGGCGGAGCAGGACCAGCTCGCCGAGCTGCTCGGGCGGCTCAGCCCGGGGTGCGACCGGGACGCCGGCGCCGGAGGGTGCGGCAAGGGCGTGTGAGCCTGGCCGTGTCATCCCGGCGGGTGGCAGGTGGCGGGTGCGGGAGGCGGGCGCCCGGTTCCGGTCGGGTTCCGCGCGGTGGTCAGGTCGGGGAGGGGCCGTGGAGGGGTGCGGCGCCGGTGGCGGCGGCGACCAGACGCTCGTAGGACTCGCGGCTGGTCGTCTCGGCGGCGAGGCCCTGCGGCTTGCTGCTGCCGTGGAAGTCGCTTGATCCCGTCACGATCAGGCCGAGGTCGGCGGCGAGTCCGCGCAGCCGGCTCCGTTCGTCGGCGTCATGGTCGGGATGGTCGACCTCGACCCCGCCGAGTCCCGCCCGGGCCATCTGCTCGATCACGTCGGGGCCGACCGTCACCCCGCGCCGGCTGGCGAACGGGTGNGCGAACACGCTGACTCCGCCCGCGTCGCGGATCAGCCGCAGGGTCCGCCAGACGTCCGGCTGCTCCTTGCCGACCCAGTACGGCCCGCCGGCGCCGATCCAGTCCCGGGTGAAGGCCGCCGCCACCGTCGGCACCAGCCCGGCCTCGACCATCGCCGCGGCGATGTGTGGGCGGCCCACCGTCCCGGCGGCGAGCTGCGCCACCCGTTCCCAGTGGATCGGGTGCCCGTCGGCGGCCAGCCGGTCGGCCATCCGGCGGGCGCGGACGGNCCGGTGCTCACGGATCTGGGCGCGGACCGCGGCGAAGGCGGGCTCGGCCGCGTCGAACAGGTAGGCCAGCACGTGCAGGGAGATCGACCCGCCGGGCACCTCGACGGAACAGGAGATCTCCGCGCCCGGCACCAGGGTGAGGCCGCCGGGCAGCGCCGCGGCGGCGCGCCCGAGGCCCGCGGTGGTGTCGTGGTCGGTCAGCGCGATGACCGTCAGACCCGTCTCGGCGGCGAGCCGGACGAGGTCCTCCGGTGCGACCAGTCCGTCCGACGCGGTGGAGTGGGTGTGCAGGTCGATGGTCACCTGTCCATGCTGTCAGCTCNCCCCCGCCCGCCGCACCGCGTCGAGGGCCGGCCGGCCGAGCGTCACGGCCGCCCGGCGGCTCGGGTGACTACAGGTCGAGGCCGGTGAGGACCAGGACGCGCTCCTCGGTGAGGTCGGTCATGGCCGCGCGGACGCCCTCCCGGCCGATGCCGGAGCCCTTCGTACCGCCGTAGGGCATCTGGTCGGCGCGGTAGGAGGGGACGTCGCCGATGACGACCCCGCCGACGGCGAGCTCGCGGTGGGCGCGGAACGCGGTGGTCAGGTCGTGGGTGAACACGCCGGTCTGCAGGCCGAACTCGCTGTCGTTGACGCGGGCGAGGCCCTCGTCCAGACCGTCCACCGCGGACACGACGACCACCGGCCCGAAGACCTCCTCGCGCACCACCCGGGCGTCGGCGGGGACGTCGGTGAGCACGGTCGGGGCGATGCTCGCGCCGGTGCGCGTGCCGCCGCAGACGAGCGTGCCGCCGGCGGCGACGGCCTCGGCGATCCACTCCTCGACACGGCGCGCCGCGGCGGTGTCGATGAGCGGGCCGACGTCGGTGGCCGGGTCGGTCGGGTCGCCGCCGCGCAGCGCCCGCACCGCGGTGGTGATCTCGCGCAGCAGCTCGTCGTAGACGGACCGGTCGGCGTAGACCCGCTGCACGGCGATGCAGGACTGGCCGGCCTGGTAGTTGGCGAACAGGGCGATGCGCCCGGCCGCGCGGGCGAGGTCGCCCGGCGCCGCGTAGTCGGCCGCCACCAGCACGGCGCCGTTGCCGCCGAGTTCGAGCACGACGTGTTTGCGAGGCACCGCGTCGCGGATCGACCAGCCGACCGGGCCGGAGCCGGTGAAGGAGACCACCGGCAGGCGCGGGTCCGCGACGAGCCCGGTGACCTCGCTGTTCGGGACGGGCAGGACCGACCAGGACCCCTCGGGCAGGTCGGTCTCGGCGAGCAGATCGCCGAGGAACAGCGCGGACAGCGGCGTGCGGGGAGCGGGCTTGACGATGATCGGGGCGCCGACCGCCAGCGCCGGCGCGACCTTGTGNGCCACCAGGTTCAGCGGGAAGTTGAACGGGGTGATCCCCAGCACGGGCCCGCGCGGGAAGCGCCGGCTCAGCGCCAGGCGCCCCTCCCCGGTCGGGTCCGTGTCCAGCCGGGTCAGCTCGCCGGTGAAGCGGCGGGCCTCCTCCGCGCCCCAGCGAAACGTCGAGCTTGCCCGGGCCACCTCGGCCCGAGCCCAGGTCAACGGCTTGCCGCTCTCTGCGGTGATGAGCCGGGCGAGCTCGTCGCCGCGCCGGGCTATCTCCCTGGACACGTGCGCCAGGGCCGAGGCCCGCACGTGCGCCGGCAGCGCCGAGAACCGCGGGGCCACCTCGGCGGCGGCGGAGACGGCGCGCTCGACCTGGTCGGCGTCGGGCTGCGCCACGGTGGCCACGAGGCCGTCGTCGAAGGGGTGGCGGACATCGATCGTCGCGGCCCCCTCGGCGCGGTTGCCCGCCAACCAGAACGAGGTGACGTCAGCCATCGCGATCCGCCCCTGTCGTCGCCATCAACCGTCATCCTAGGCGCATCGCCGGCGTCCCAGCGGCTCCAACGCGCCCGGCCGGCGCATCGGCGCGCGCCGTCGCCCNGCGGCGCTGAGCTGGGCGGACAGGCCGGTCCCGAGTCCGTGGTCGGGGGACGATGCCCAGGTGGACAGCGGCTGGACGAGCAGGCGGGAGCCGAAGAGATGAACCCTCCGAACGTGCCGGCCCACGGCGGCCCGGGGCTGCCCCAGGTCCGCCGCCTCGTCACCGAGATCCCCGGACCCCGCTCGCGCGCGCTGGCCGCCCGCCGGGCCGGCGCGGTGGCCCGGGGGGTGGGCGAGACCCTGCCCGTGTACGTGCACGCGGCCGGCGGCGGGGTCGTCGTCGACGTCGACGGCAACTCGCTGATCGACTTCGGTTCGGGGATCGCCGTGGTCAGCGTCGGCAACGCCGCGGACGACGTGGTCGCCGCGGTGCGCGAACAGGTCGGCCGGTTCACCCACACCTGCTTCATGATCACGCCGTATGAGGGGTACGTCGCGGTCTGCGAGGCCCTGAACCGGCTGACCCCCGGCGACCACGACAAGCGCACGGCGTTGTTCAACTCGGGGGCGGAGGNCGTCGAGAACGCCGTCAAGATCGCCCGTTCGGCGACCGGGCGCGACGCGATCGTCGTCTTCGAGCATGCCTACCACGGGCGGACGAACCTGACGTTGGCGATGACGGCGAAATCGATGCCCTACAAGGCCGGTTTCGGGCCCTTCGCGCCCGAGGTCTACCGGGTGCCGCTGGCCTACCCCTACCGCTGGCCGACCGGTCGCGAGCACTGCGGCGAGCAGGCGGCGGCGCGGGTGATCGAACTCGTCCGGGACGAGATCGGTGCGGGCGAGGTGGCCGCGATGGTCATCGAGCCGATCCAGGGGGAGGGCGGGTTCATCGTTCCTGGCCGCGGCTTCCTGCCCCGCCTCGCCGAGTTCTGCGCGGACGCCGGCATCCTGTTCGTCGCCGATGAGATCCAGACCGGCTTCGCCCGGACCGGCACGCTGTTCGCCTGCGAGGACGAGGGCGTCGTGCCGGACCTCATCACCACCGCGAAGGGCATCGCCGGCGGGATGCCGCTGGCGGCGGTCACCGGACGGGCCGAAATCATGGACGCCCCGCAGGTCGGCGGGCTCGGCGGTACGTATGGCGGCAACCCGGCGGCGTGCGCGGCGGCGCTCGCGGCGATCGGGTTCATCGAGTCCGCGGACCTCGCCGGGCGCGCGCGGCGCATCGGCGAGCTGGCGCTGCCCCGGCTGCGCGCCCTGGCGGCGCGGCACGACGTGGTCGGGGACGTCCGCGGGCGGGGCGCGATGCTCGCCCTGGAACTCGTCCGCGGCGGTGGCGACACGAGCCCGGACAAGGAGCTGACCGCCGCCGTCGCGGCGGCCTGCCACCGCCGCGGCCTGATCGTGCTCACCGCCGGCACGTGGGGCAACGTGCTGCGGCTGCTGCCGCCGCTGGTCATCGACACCGCGCTGCTGCTCGCCGGTCTCGACGTCCTCGACGAGGCGTTCGCCGAGGTCGCCGCGGGCCGCTGAGGCCGGGTCGGCAGGCCTGCCCACGCTCCGCGCCCAGGCCGCTCACCGTCCGCTCATGGGCCGATCGCCGGCCGATCGCCGGCCGGTCACGGGCCGCTCGCGGGCCGGTCACGGGCCCGTCATGCCCGGCGGATCGGCACATCTGTGCTGGTGGGACGGTTGCTTGTGGTGAAGGGCGGGAACAGCGATATCGGAACCGCCGAGATCCGGCGGCTCCGTCCACCTACGCCAGGAGGCGCCCGGTGACCATTGCTGCCGCCTGCCCTCGTTGTCTCGGCCNGCTCCGCCCGCCCGACCTGTGGAGCAGCCAGTACCGCTGCGACGAGCACGGGGAGGTGAGCCCGTACCGGACGGCCGTCTCCTCCCGCGAGCAGGCGTTGCACGCCCTGGCCACGACCTCGACCGTGCCCGTGTGGCTGCCCGAGCCCATGCCGGTGCACTGGTACATCAGCGGAGTCGGCTGGGCCGGTGACGAGCGCACCGGGCCACGGGCCAGCGCGCTCGCCCTCGCCGGCCCCTGCCCGCTGGGTGGCCCGGCGGAGATGATCCTCGTCGCCGAGGCGCCCGGGGTGGGCCTCGGTGCCCGGCTCGCGGGCATCACCGGCCTCGACCCGCAGACGCTGCCGGGCGCGCCCGAGGCCAAGGTCGAGGCCGCCGGGCATCCCACCGCCATGTGGCCGCTGGCCGTCCCACCCGACCGGGCCGCCTTCGTCGGGGAGGCCCGCGGAGTGTGGCTGTGGCTGGTGCTCTGGCCGGCGGACGCGGCGCTGATCCTGCTGGAGCACCTGGTGCTGCGCGACGTGCGTGATGCCCCCGAGATCGGCGAACGGTCCTTCTTCGGCGCCGTCAGCGAGCATCTCCCCGTCGCGCCGTCCTCGGTGCGGTGAGCGAGGTTCCCGCGGCCGTACGCTGATCGGATGGAGGTCGATCGGCGGCTGCTCACCGTGATCGTCAATCCGAGCGCGGGGCGTGGGCGGGCGCTGCGCCTGCTCGACGGCGTCCGCGCCGAGCTCGACCGGTGGGCCGCCGACGTGCGGGTCGTCCCCACCCGCGATCTCGCCCACGCCGGCCGGCTCGCCGCCGAGGCGACCGCGCAGGGCCGGGTGGTGGTGGCGCTCGGCGGGGACGGCCTGGCCGGGGCGGTGGCCGGGGCGGTGGCGCGGGCGGGCGGGCTGCTCGCCGTGCTGCCCGGCGGCCGCGGCAACGACTTCGCCCGCGGGCTGGGCCTGTCCGCCGACCCCCGCCGCGTCGCCGCCGAGCTCGCCGGGTTTCGGGAGCGGCGGGTGGACCTGCCCGAGGTCGGCGGCCGGCCGTACCTGGGGATCGCCAGCGTCGGTTTCGACTCCGACGTGCAGGTCATCGCCAATCAGACCCGTCTGCTGCGCGGGCGGCACGTCTACACCTACGCGGCGCTGCGGGCGGTGGCGGCCTGGCGGCCGGTGCGGTTCACGGTGACGGTCGACGGCGGGCCGCCCCGCGCGCTGCACGGCTGGACGGTCGCCGCGGCCAACGCGGCGTACTACGGCGGCGGGATGCGCTTCGCCCCCGACGCCGACGTCGCCGACGGGCTGCTGGAGATCCTGCTGATCTCGCGGACGTCCCGGCTGACCTTCCTGGCACTGTTCCCGCGGGTGTTCACCGGCCGGCACGTCCACACCCGCCACGTGCAGGTGCTGCGGGGGCGGCGGGTGCACATCAGCGCCGACCGGCCGTTCGCCGTGTACGCCGACGGGGATCCGCTGGCCGACCTGCCCGCGGAGATCCTGGTCCGGCCGGGTGCACTGCGCCTGCTCGTCCCGGCCGGTCCCTGAGTCGCCGAACGACTGCCGCCTACTGTTCGCGCTGGGCGGGTTGGGTGTGCGCGGCGGCGAGCTCCGGCGTCGCGTGGTAGTCGACGAGACCGCTGATCTGCGGGTAGTGCAGGTCGAAGGCGGGCCGCTCGGAGCGGATCCGTGGCAGTGACCGGAAGTTGTGCCGCGGCGGCGGGCAGGACGTCGCCCATTCCAGCGAGTTGCCGTACCCCCACGGGTCGTCGACGGTGGCGAGGGCGCCGTGCCGGTAGGAGTGCCACAGGTTGTAGATGAGCGGCAGCGTGGACGCGGCGAGCAGGAACGCGCCGGCGCTCGAGACCGTGTTCAGGGTGGTGAAACCGTCGGTCGGACCGTAGTCGGCGTAGCGCCGCGGCATGCCGCGCACGCCGAGCCAGTGCTGCACCAGGAACGTGGTGTGGAAGCCGAAGAACANGGTCCAGAAATGGACCTTGCCCAGCCGGTCGTTCATCATCCGGCCGGTGATCNTCGGGAACCAGAAGTAGGTGCCGCCGAACGCGGCGAAGACGACGGTGCCGAACACGACGTAGTGGAAGTGGGCGACGACGAAGTAGCTGTCGCTGACGTGGAAGTCGATCGGCGGGCTGGCCAGCA
>NZ_LJJX01000004.1:244818-259983 GCF_001421075.1 Frankia sp. CpI1-P
CAGGATCTCGCTGATGATGCCGAAGAACGGCAGAGCGATGATGTAGACCTCGGGATGGCCGAAGTACCAGAACAGGTGCTGCCACAGGATCGCGCCGCCGTTGGCCGCGTCGAACACGTGCGCGCCGAACCGGCGGTCCGCCTCCAGCGACAGCAGTTGCGCGGCCAGCACCGGGAAGGCGACCAGCACCAGGATCGACGTCACCAGGAACGTCNAGCAGAAGATGGGCAGCCGGAACATCGTCATCCCGGGCGCGCGCAGCGTCAGGAGCGTGGTGACCATGTTGACCGCGCCGAGGATGGTGCCGAGCCCGGACACCACCAGGCCCAGGACCCACAGGTCGCCACCGGTGGTGGGCGAGTAGATCTTGCTGTTGAGCGGGGCGTAGGCGAACCAGCCGAAGTCGGCGGCGCCGTCCGGGGTGAGGAACCCGGCGATGACGGTCAGCCCGCCGAACAGGAAGAACCAGTACGACAGCGAGTTCAACCGAGGGAACGCCACGTCGGGGGAGCCGATCTGCAACGGCACCAGGAGGTTGGCGAACGCGAACGCCAACGGCGTCGCGAACAGCAGCAGCATGACCGTGCCGTGGATCGTGAAGAACTGGTTGTACTGCTCGTTGGAGAAGTACTGCAGGCCCGGCCGCGCGAGCTCCGCCCGCATCATGACGGCCAGGATCCCGGCGAACAGGAAGAAACCGAACGCGGTGACGAAGTACATCACGGCGATGTCCTTGTGGGACGTCGTCCGCAGGTAGCCGAGCACGTTCGTGCGCGGCCTCGAGTGTGCCGTGACGGAGTCCTGCGGGCTGGGCCGAGCGGGTGACGCCGGTTCCCGCGGCTCCTCCAGAATCGTCACGCTCGGCTCCCGGTTCCTCGTCGTCCGCGCTGCGCCGCGGGCGGCCCGCGGTGAGCGGGCGGCGGCCGACAAGCCGCGGCGACGCTGCCGGCGACCGCGGACCAGCGGCGGTCGGCCGGCGGCAGCCTAACGTGCCGGACGGAATTCCGGTTGGACGCTGGTCGAGTTTTCTTCGATATGTTTCGCGATGCCCCGCCGGGCGATGTGGGGGATTCGCGAAGTTTATTGTCCGCGCGCCCGTGATTTCCGGACGGTCGTGGTCGTGGTCGTGGTCGCGGTCAGGCCGGTCGGGCGCCGGGGACACCGTCCTCGACGACCCAGGTGGCGTCGGTGGAGACCGGCGAGTCCCGCCGGGAGAGGTCGGCGACNACCCGCATGTCCGCGCGCAGTTCCGTCGGCGTCACCCGGATCCGGGTGTAACCCCGGCGATCGCCGCGAAAGTAGCGAACGTGCGGGTTGAGGCGGGCGTTGTTCTCCCGGACGAAGTCGTCGTTGACGAGGAAGAAGGCCGAGCTGATCGAGGTGCAGACGAACTCGGTCGCGACCGCGGGGGTCTCCGGTCGGTCGAAGTCGACGCGCAGGTCGTTCACCCAGGCGCAGTGGAGGTCCCCGGAGAGCACCACGGGATTGCGGACCCGGCTGTCGCGCACCCCGGACAGCAGTCGCCGCCGGTAGGGGCGGTAACCGTCGTTCTGGTCGAGGTTGGTCAGCATGCTCCCCGACCCGACGGGAAGCTGGCCGTCGAGCTGGGCCATCATCGTCTGCTGCGCGATCACGTTCCAGCGGGTCCGGGAGGCGTCGAGCCCCGCGCGCAGCCAGCGCTCCTGGGCGGCCCCGGCCATCGTGCCGCCGGTGTTGCCGGCGCCGAGCGCGGCCGGGCCGATGGCCTCCGGCGAGTTGCCCGGCACCGGGGTCCGGTACTGGCGGGTGTCCATGACGTTGAGCGTCAGCAGGCCACCGAAGGCGAGGCGGCGGTAGATGCGCAGGTCGGGCGAGCCCGGGTTGAGTTCGGCCCGGATCGGCATGTGCTCGTAGTACGCCTGGTAGGCGGCGGCCCGCTGGCGGGCGAAGGTGGCCGGGTCCTGGTGGCGGTCGCCGGCGTCGCCGGCCTCGTCGACGAGGCCGGCGTAGTTGTTCTCGACCTCGTGGTCGTCCCAGGTGACGACCCAGGGCGCGGCGTGGTGGGCCGCCTGCAGAGCCGGGTCCGCCTTGTACTGGCCGTAGCGGTTGNGGTAGTCCGCCAGCGTCTGGAGCTGGTCGAGTCCGGGCTGCTGGGGGGTGGTGTGCAGGCGGTCCGGGAACCGGCTGTCCGGGTCGTACTCGTAGATGTAGTCGCCGACGTGCACGACGAGGTCCGGCGCGTCCGCGGCGATGGCGTCGAAGGCCGGCCAGTAGCCGTTCTGGAAGTCCTGGCAGGAGGCCAGCGCCAGGGTCAGCGCCCCGCCGGCGGCGTCCGTGCCGGCCTGCGGGGCGGCGGCGGTCCTGGTGCGGCCGACGGGGCTGAGCACGGTGCCGGCCCGAAAACGGTAGAAGTACTCGCGTCCCGGCTCCAGGCCGCGGACGTCGACGTGCACCGAGTGGGCGAACGCCGCCTGCGCGGTCTGCGTGCCGGCGCGCACCACCGAACGGAAGTTCTCGTCGGCGGCGATCTGCCAGTCGACCGGGACGTCGCGCGAGGGCATCCCGCCGCCCTCGCTCGGGCGCGGCGCCAGCCGGGTCCACAGGATGACGCCGTCAGGCAGCGGGTCGCCGCTGGCCACCCCCAGGGCGAACACCCCATCGGTCACCCCTGGGACGGGGGTCGGCGCGCGCAGCGTCGGCGCCGGGATCGGCGTCGGGCCGCCCGAGCCGCCGCACGCCGCCAGTCCCACCGCGGCCGCCGCCGCGCCCCCGAGCCCCAGCCCGCCGAGCAGCACCGCCCGCCGGTGCGGGCGCCCGTGCGGGGCCGAGCCGGAGCCGGCGGCCAGGGATCGAAGGGGACGAGAGGGGCCCGCCGCGGCATCACCGGTCACAACGTCATGAGACTAGTGCGTCCGGACCAGCGGAGAGGGGTCGGACCGGCAGAGAGGGGCCTGACCAGCGGAGAGGGGCCGGATCCTGCGGGTGGGGTGCGGTCAGGTGCGGTCAGGCGGGGGCGGGGGCGGGGCGGCCGGGCTGATCGCCGCCGTGCGCCTCGCCGTAGGCCCGCGTCGCAACCAGCACCTTGCGCCGGTAGACGCAGACCAGCGTGCCGTCCTGGTTGTTGCCGCGGGTCTCCACGGTGACGACGCCCCGGTCGTCGCGGCTGCGAGAGGGGACCTTGTCGAGCACGGTGGACTCGCCGTAGATCGTGTCGCCGTGGAACACCGGCGCGACGTGCCGCAGCGACTCGACCTCCAGGTTCGCGATGGCCCTGCCGGAGACGTCCGGGACCGACATGCCCAGCAGCAGGGAGTACACGTAGTTGCCGACCACCACGTTCCGCTTGAACTGGGTGCTCTGCTCGGCGTAGTGGCTGTCCAGGTGCAGCGGATGGTGGTTCATCGTGAGCAGGCAGAACAGGTGGTCGTCGTACTCGGTGACCGTCTTGCCCGGCCAGTGCCGGTAGACGGCGCCCACCTCGAACTCCTCGAACCAGCGGCCGAACTGCATGACGGACCCCCTCCGGGCGCGGCGTGGGCAGCGCACCGCATGCCCTATCGAATGCAGAGAGTAGTCATCCTGTAGCCGTGTAGCCGTGTAGCCGTGTAGCCGTGTAGCCGTGTAGCCGGGTCCGCGCGGGCGGCCTCAGCCGAGATCGACCTCGCGGCGGTTGGGGTCGCGCAGGTCGGTGCCGGCCGCGAGCCAGCGCTGGTGCAACGCCTCCGGTCCCTGCACCCGCTTGAAGGCCGCCTCGTTCATGGTCATCGGCAGGACGGGCAGGAAGCGCACGGGCGCGGCGGCGGCGAACGCGGGGTCATCCAGGGCGTCGGCGAGCGGCAGGTCGGGGATAAGGCCGCCGGGCTCACCGACCAGCACCGCGGTGAACGGCGCGCCGTCCCACAGCGGCTCGCCGAGGTCCAGACCGGCGCCGGGGGCGATGGGCCGGCCCTCGACGGCGGGGACGGCCGCGAGCACGGCGAGCCGGCGCAGCACGCTGTCGCGGCGGCCGCGCAGCGACAGCACGAGCTCGGCCCGTGGCCCGGCGGGGTCGCGCACGGCGGAGTCGGACGCCGTCATCGGCTCCCGGGACATGCCGAGGGTGAGGTACCGGACGACGCCGCCGCGGTCGGGACCGAACCGCAGCACGTCCAGCGGCTCCGTGCCGAGAAAGGTCACCGAGGCGCGGCCGGTATCCCGACCGAACAACGCCGTGACGTGCCCCTCGACCGACCGACTCAGGGCGCTGTCGCTCACGGGACCCGTGCCGCAGTTCGCATGGGATCGATCGTAGGGTCGGCGGGAGCGCTCGTGCCGCCGGCGGCGTTCGGGAACCGTCGTACCCGGCGGGTGCGTTCACCATCCCGGCGGGCGTGTTCACGATGGTGCGCGACGACCTCGGGAGGCTANGGCTGTGGGACAGGTGCTGACGAAGGGCGGCAACGCGCCGTTGCCCACCACCGACGTCCGGGTGGAGATCGCCTCGTCGATCTCGCTGGACATCGCCGCGATCCTGGTGACGGCCGCCGGCAAGGTGCGCACCGACGACGACTTCGTGTTCTTCAACCAGCCGACCGGCCCGGGGGTGCGGCTGCTGCCACCGGCGGCGCTGGAGTTCACCCTGACGGCGGTGCCGCCGGACATCGACAAGGTCGTCGTCACCGGCAGCCTGGACGGCTCCGGCCCGGTGACGTTCGCGGGCGTGCGAGGGCTGGGCATCTCGGTGCGCGACGCGCGCGGCGGCGCCGAGCTGGTCCGGTTCGACCCCGCCGGGCTCGGCGCCGAGACCGCGCTGATCCTCGTCGAGCTCTACCGCCGGGCCGGCGCGTGGAAGGCACGCGCGGTCGGGCAGGGCTACGCCTCCGGCCTCGCCGGCATCGCCACCGACTTCGGCATCGCCGTCGACGATCCCGGCACCTCCGGCCCGTCGCCGGCCGCGGCCCAGCCGCCGGCCGCCCCACCCCGCCCGCAGCCTGCCGCGCCGGTGGGGCAGCAGTGGGGCCCGCCCGTGCCGCCGGCGCCGCCGGCCGCTGCGGCGCCCGGGGGGCAGCAGTGGGGCCCGCCCGCCCCGCCCGCGCCGGCCCCGGCCGGTGGGGCGCCGCAGTGGGGCGCGCCAGCGCCGCCGCCCGGTCAGCAGTGGGGCCCGCCGCCCGCGGCGCCGCAGTGGGGTGCGCCGCCGCCCGGTCAGCAGTGGGGGCCACCCGGCGCGCCGCCGTCCGCGCCCGCCGGCCAGCCGTGGGGTCCGCCCGTGCCGCCGCCCCCGCCGGCCGGCGGTCAGCAGTGGGGCCCGCCGCCCCCGGCTCCCGGCCAGCCCGGCGGCCGGATCAACCTGGACAAGGGCCGGGTCTCGCTGACCAAGGGCCAGAGCGTGTCGCTGGTGAAGACCGGCGCGCCCCCGCTCACCCGGGTGCGGATGGGCCTGGGCTGGGATCCGGCGCAGCGAGGTCGGTCGATCGACCTCGACGCGTCCTGCATCCTGTTCGACGAGCGCGGCAAGGACGTGGACAAGGTGTGGTTCATGTCCAAGAAGGGCGCGCGCGGCGCGGTGCGCCACTCGGGCGACAACCTCACCGGCCGCGGCGACGGCGACGACGAGACGATCCAGGTGGATCTCGCCGCCCTACCCCCGAACGTCGTCACGCTGATCTTCACGGTGAACAGCTTCCAGGGGCAGCCGTTCACCGACGTGCGCAACGCCTACTGCCGCCTCTACGACGACGTCACCGGCCAGGAGCTCGTCCGCTTCGACCTGTCCGAGTCCAAGCCGTCCACCGGGCTGGTGATGTGCCGGGTGCAGCGCGAGGGCGGCGGCCAGACCTGGGCGATGACCGCGATCGGCGAGTTCCACGACGGCAAGACCGTCCGCGCGATGGTCAACCCGTCGAAGCAGTACCTCTGACCTCCGCATCGCTGACCTCCGCACCTCCGACGTCCGCACCTCCGACGTCCGCCGCCCGCGTGTCGGCGGTGGGCTGGGCGGCGGCGGCGGTGGGCTGGGCGGCGGTGGGCTGAGCGGCGGTGGCGAGGCGGCGCAGGCGGATGACGGCGGTGGCGTCGAGCTGCCCGTCGCCGCGCGCCTGGGAGGCGGCGAGATCGCTCTCGGCGAGCTCGGTCAGCGGCACCGGGACGCCCCGGCGGGCCGCCTCCGCCAGGCAGATCCGCAGGTCCTTGCGCATCCAGTCGACGGCGAAGCCGAAGTCGAACTCGTCGCGGATCATGGTGGCGGCGCGGTTGGTCAGATACCAGGAGCTCGCGGCGCCCCCCGACACGGCGGGTAGCACCTGGTCCAGGTCGAGGCCGGCGGCGGCCGCGAAGTTGAGTGCCTCGGCCGCGCCCTCGATCGCCCCGGCCACCAGGATCTGGTTGACCATCTTCGTGAGCTGGCCGGTGCCGACCGGGCCGATGTGGGTGATCGTCGTCCCGTAGGCGGCCAGCACCGGTCGGACCCGCTCCACCGTGTCCACCGCGCCGCCGCACATGACGCTGAGGCGCCCCGCCTCGGCACCGGCCTGCCCGCCGGACACCGGCGCGTCGACGAAACCGACTCCCACCTGCGCCGCCTGCCCCGCGATCTCGGCGGCCAGCTCCGCCGACGTCGTCGTGTGGTCGACGATCGTCGCCCCCGGCGCCAGCGCGCCGAGCGCGCCGTCCGGCCCGAGCAGCACCGCGCGGACGTCGTCGTCGGCCCCGACGCAGACGCAGACCACGTCGGATCCGGCGGCGGCCTGCGCCGGCGTGGCCGCGACCCGGCCCGGGTGCGCGGCCGACCAGCGCGCCGCGGTCGCCTCCGTGCGGTTGTGGACGACGGTGTCGAAGCCGGCGCGGGCGAGATGGCCGGCCATGGGGAAGCCCATGGTGCCGAGGCCGACGAAGGCAACCTGCATCAGCGTGCTCCTGTTCCCGGATGGCCTGTTCCCGGATGGCCGGTCAGGAGCAGACTACGCATGTCGGACCGGGTGGCCGGCGCGAACGGCGCCCGCGGTCGCCCCCGGCCCGAGCGGGTCAGCGAGGCGTTTCGTACTCCCGCAGCAGGGCCCGGCTGATGATCCGCTTCTGGATTTCGGAGGTGCCCTCGCCGATGAGCATGAACGGCGCCTCCCGGTAGAGGCGCTCGATCTCGTACTCCTTCGAATAGCCGTAGCCNCCGTGGATGCGGAACGCCTCCGTCGTCACCTCGTGGCAGTACTCGCTGGCCAGGTACTTCGCCATCCCGGCGGAGACGTCGTTGCGCTGCCCCGAGTCCTTCTTGCGGGCGGCGCTCACCATCATCAGNTGACCGGCCTCGACCTTGGTCGCCATCTCGGCGAGCTTGAAGGCGATGGCCTGGTGTTCGGCGATCGGCCGGCCGAAGGTGCGCCGGGTCTGCGCGTAGGCGACGCCGAGCTCGAAGGCGCGGATCATGATGCCGCAGGCCCGCGCGGCGACGTTGACCCGACCGACCTCGACGCCGTCCATCATCTGGTAGAAGCCCTGGCCGCGGCCGTCGTCGCCGCCGAGGATCGCCGCGGCCGGCACCCGGTGGTCGGCAAGGATCATCTCGGTCGTCTCGATGNCCTTGTAGCCGAGCTTGTCGATGCTGCCGGGAATGGTGATCCCGCCGTGGGTGCCGAAGCCCGGTTCCTTCTCCAGCAGGAAGGTGGTCATGTTCCGGTAGACCGACTCGGCGCCCTCGTCGGTCTTCACCAGGGTGGCGACGATCCCGGCCCGCGCGCCGTTGGTCAGCCACATCTTCTGCCCGTTGAGCACGTAGCCGTCGCCGTCGTCGTCGACATTCNGGTCGGCCCGGCTGGTGATCGCCGCGACGTCCGAGCCGCAGCCGGGCTCGCTCATCGAGAACGCGCCGCGCAGTTCGCCGGTGGCCATCCGCGGCAACAACCGGCGGCGCTGGTCGGCGCTGCCATGCCGGCCGATCAGGTAGGCGACGATGAAATGGGTGTTGACGACCCCGGCGACGCTCATCCAGCCCCGGGCGATCTCCTCCACGACCAGCGCGTAGGTGAGCAGCGACTCGCCCAGCCCGCCGTACTGCTCGGGAATGGTGATCCCGAACAGCCCCATCTCCTTCATCGACTCGACGATGGACTCCGGGTATTCGTCGGCGTGTTCGAGCTCGGTGGCGAACGGAAGGATCTCCTTGTCGACGAACGTGCGCACCGCCGCGAGGATGTCGCGCTGCACGTCGGTCAGGTCGTCGGTCTGCGCGATCCTGCCCATCGGTCGTCCCCTCCTGCGGCCTGCGCGGCCGGCTGGCGTGCGCGGTCGGCTGGCGTGCGCGGTCGGCTAGCGCCCGACGCCGACCGGCGGCTCGAACTTCCGCGTGCGGGCGAGCCCCGCGGCGCGGCCCTTGCCCGCGACGACCTCGGCCATCTTGCGGCTGGCCTCGTCGATCATCTCGTCGCCGAGCATCACCGCGCCGGTCAGCCCGCCCTCGGCCGAGGTGTGCCAGGCGTAGGCGTCCATGATCAGCTCGGCGTGGTCGTAGTCGGCCTGGCGCGGCGCATAGATCTCGTTGGCCGCCTCGATCTGGCCGGGATGCAGTACCCACTTCCCGTCGAAGCCGAGCGCGGCTGAGCGGGCGGCGGTCGCCCGGAAACCCTCGGTGTCGCGGATCTGGAGAAAGGGTCCGTCGATTGCCTGCACCCCGCGGGCGCGGGCCGTCTCGAGAATCTTGAACAGCACGTAGTGGAAGGGATCGCCCGGATAGTCCGGGCTGAGCGCGCCGACCGTGAGCGACGGCATGTTGATCGAGGCCATGAAGTCGGCCGGGCCGAAGATGATGGTTTCGATCCGGGGGCTGGCGAAGGCGATCTCGCGCACGTTCGACAGGCCGAGCGCCGTTTCGATCTGCGCCTCGATCCCGATCCGGCCGACCTCGAACCCGAGCACCTTCTCGATCTGGGTGAGCAGCAGGTCCAGCCANGCCACCTGGGCGGCGGACTGCGCCTTCGGCAGCATGACGCAGTCCAGGTTCGCCCCGGCGCCCTCGACGACCTCGATGACGTCGCGGTAGGTCCAGCGGGTCGTCAGGTCGTTCACCCGGACGACCCGGGTCCGGCCCGTCCAGTCGCCCTCGTTGAGCGCCGCGACCACGTTCGCCCGGGCGGCCTGTTTCGCGCCGGGCGCGACCGAGTCCTCCAGATCGCAGAACACCTGGTCGGCGGGCAGGCCCTGGGCCTTGCCGAGCATCTTCGTCGAGGATCCGGGGACGGCCAGACACGATCGGCGGGAACGCTGCGGCATGATCCCTATGCTATCGACTCGTCACTCATCGTGCTCGTTCCCGGTCCGGGATCCCCGGATCGATCCGTTCGGTGAGCATCCCTGCGTCGACCTGTGCCCACCTGTGGCCGCCGGTGCCTCCTTCGATCCTCGACGACCAACGGCGACCATCCGCGCCGCGGCCTGTGCCCGGCCGCGCCCGGACGGCCTCACCGGCCCCGTGAATGCCCAGGCGGGCGGGTATGCCGGGGTCGGGGTTGCGGGAAGCGCCCGCGCGGGTAGCCTCCGGCCGTGAACAGGACTGCGGCGCCGGCCCGCGGCGGTATGNCCGCCTACGTCGGGAACGGTCAGTGACCAGGATGCCCACGCGCCCCACCCAGTCCAGGGTGTACTGCCGCCGCCTGGCCGGCCTGCTGGTTCTCGACCCGAACGGCGACCAGGTCGGCCGGGTCCACGACATCATCGTCACGCTGCGCCTCGGGCACGAGCCGCCCCGCGTGCTGGGCCTTGCCGTCGAGGTCCAGCGCCGGCCGATCTTCGTGCCGATCGGGCGGGTCACCGGCGTGGAGTCCGGCGCGGTCGTGCTCTCCTCGGCCCGGCTGAGCTGGCGACGCTTCCAGCAACGGCCGAACGAGACCAGGGTCCTCGGCGAGCTGCTCGACCGCCGCGCGACGCTGCTGTCCTCGGACACCGAGGTCACCGTCGTCGACGCCGCGATCGAGCCGATCCGCGGCGGGGACTGGGTACTCGACCAGGTGGCCGTCCGCACCGGTCGGGGTCGGCGCGGCGAGGTGCGCACCGTGGCCTGGGACGAGGTCACCGGCCTGTCACTGGCCGAGGGGGGCCAGGGCGCGGCGAACCTGCTGGCCGCGTTCGAGAAGCTGCGCCCCGCGGACCTCGCGACCCTGCTGCACGACCTGTCCGACAAGCGGCGCGCCGAAGTCGCCGCGGCCCTCGACGACGAACGGCTCGCCGACGTCCTGGAGGAGCTGCCCGAGGACGAGCAGGTGGAGCTGCTCGGCGGGCTCGCCGAGGAACGCGCCGCCGACGTGCTGGAGGCGATGGGCCCCGACGACGCGGCGGACCTGCTCGGCGAGCTACCCGCCGAGGACGCCGAGCGGCTGCTGCGGCTGATGGAGCCGGACGAGGCCGCCGACGTGCGCCGCCTGCTGCGCTACGCCGACGACACCGCCGGTGGGATCATGACCAGCGAGCCGGTCGTGCTCGCCCCGAACGCGACGGTGGCCGAGGCGCTCGCGCGCATCCGCGAGCCGGAGCTGTCCCCGGCGCTGGCCGCGCAGGTCTACGTGGTCCGCCCACCGTATGAGACGCCCACCGGCCGCTATCTGGGTCTCGCGCACTTCCAGCGGCTGCTGCGGGAGCCGCCGTCCACCCTGGTCGGCGGCGTGATCGACGTGGACATGGCGTCGCTGCGGCCGGAGACCCCGCTCGCCGAGGTCACCCGGCTGCTGGCGTCGTACAACCTGGTCGCGGCGCCGGTGCTTGACCGCGGCGGACGGCTCGTCGGCGTGGTCACCGTCGACGACGTCCTCGACCACCTGCTGCCGGCCGACTGGCGCGAGCGCCAGCTCGAATCCGACGTCGACACCCACACGACGCCGGGCCTGTTCGCCCCGCCCCCGGGCGGTGGGGAACCCGGCGCCCTGGGTGGGGTGGGCGCCAGCCCGCCGGCGGCTCCGTGAGGGGGCGCCGGCGCGGCGCGCGCCTGGACCAGCCGCGGCTGTCGCGGCGCGCGTCGCTACGGCCCGCCTACGAGCCGGACGCGTTCGGCCGGATCGCCGAGCGGGTGGCCCGGTTCATCGGGACGGCGCGCTACCTCGTCGCCCAGAGCATCGTCATCGTGTTGTGGGTCGCCTACAACGTCTTCGTCCCCAGCTCCGCGCGGTTCGACGAGTTCCCGTTCATCTTCCTGACGCTGGTGCTGTCGCTGCAGGCCGCGTACGCGGCGCCGCTCATCCTGCTGGCGCAGAACCGGCAGGACGACCGGGACCGGGCGAACCTCGCCCAGGACCGGGAGCAGTCGGTCCGCACCCGCGATGACACCGAGTACCTGGCCCGGGAGCTGGCCGCCGTGCGCATCACCATCGGCGAGCTGGCCACCCGCGACTTCCTGCGCTCGGAGCTGCGCGCCCTGCTCGCCGAGCTGGACGCGGCCGAACACGACCGCGACCGGGAACGGCGCGACCGGCGCCGACGCCGCGAGGGCGAGCGCCCCGCCCGCCGCGACCGGGCCCCCGCCGCAGAGCAGGACACCGCCCGGCCCGCCGGTGGGTCGCCCGGCGGGCCGCAGGAGCGCGAGCGCTGACCGCGAGCGCTGACCGCGGGAGCTGACCGCGGGAGCTGTCCTAGGACTGGCCCGCCGCGCCCCGGCAGAGCGTCAGCACCGCCATCGCGATCTCGACGCCACGGGGACCCAGCTCGTTCGCCCAGACGGCGATGATCTCGTTTTCCCGGGCGTGTTCGATCCGCGGGCCGCCCTCGGCCGAGCGCAGCGCCTGGATCTGCCGGGACAGGTCGCGGCGGGTGGCCAGCAGCTCGCGGAGCTGGGCGTCGATGTCGTCGATGTGCTGGCGTCCCTCGGCGATGTTGCTGATCGTCAGCGACTCGCCCGCGATCGGCGCGCGCCCCGCGCCGGTGAGGATGGCGCCCGGCGCCGTGGGCGCGGGGATCGCGGCGTCGGAACGGTCGACGAGGTTATCCACGAATGGGCCTTTCGATCGGAGGCCCGGCGCAGCCCAGGCCAAGACGACCCGGGGCGGACCGGGCCTGGGTCTGACGCTCGTACCGCGTGAGGTCAGCGGTGGAGCGGGGACCGTGCCCGGTCCCCATAAAACGGAGGCAGCAGCGCGCCGTGGCGCGAGGTTCGGCTGCTCTCCATACAGCAAGCATGCCAGCCCGGCGCGGATCCGTCCAGGAACCGACGCGGCGCCGCAACCACCCGCCTCGTCCCGGATGGTCCGCCCCTTCGCTGGTGCCGCGGCTCCCCGGTGGCGGGGTGGGATGATCGATCGATGGGACAGATGGAGTTCGGCGGCATGCCCCGCAAGCTGTTCGCCTGTACGCCGTCGCGGCTGGCCGCGTTCGAGGACTGCCCCCGCCGCTACCGGATGATCTATCTGGACCGGCCGCGCCCGCCGAAGGGGCCGCCGTGGGCGCACACCTCCTTCGGTGTCAGCGTGCACAACGCGCTGCGCCGGTGGTGGGAGGAGCCGCATCAGCGGCNCACCCCGCTGCGCGCCGCCGAGCTGCTGCGCCTGGGCTGGGTCGACGAGGGGTTCCGCGATCCCGAGCAGTCGCAGCACTGGCGGGAGCGGGCCGTCGGGATGGTCCGTGGCTACGTCGCGGGCCTGGACCCGGCGGCCGAGCCGCGCGGGGTCGAGCGCTCGGTCGCCACCCGCACCGAGGCGCTGGCCTTCTCCGGCCGGGTCGACCGCCTCGACGACCGGGACGGGGAGCTCGTCGTCGTCGACTACAAGACCGGCCGGCGACCCGTCACCGACGACGACGCCCGGACCTCGCGGGCCCTGGCGCTCTACGCGCTGGCCGCGGGCCGGATGCTGCGCCAGCCCTGCCGGCGGGTCGAGCTGCACCACGTGCCCACCGGGCGGGTCGCCGCCGCCGAGCACACCGAGGACAGCATCGCCCGCCACGTCCGCCGCGCCGAGTCCGTCGCCGCCGACGCCGTCGAGGCGACCGAGGCGCTGCGCGGCGGCGGTGAACCCGATCGCGCCTTCCCGCCCCGCCCCGGCCCGCTGTGCTCGTGGTGCGACTTCCGCCGGCTGTGTGCGGAAGGCCAGGCCGCCGGCCCCGAGCGCCAGCCCTGGGCCGCCCTCGGCGAGGACCCCGAGCCGGCCGGCTGACCTGCCGCGGCACCGGCCATCCGGCGACCTCCTCGCCCGTCGGATGTCACCATGGGGCGGTGTCCGAGCAGACCACAGCCCCCGCCCAGCCGCGGGTCTCCGCGAAGGCGATGACCTTCACCGAGTCCGTCATCCGGGACATGACCCGGCTCGCTCTCGCGCATGACGCGGTGAACCTGGCCCAGGGGTTCCCCGACTTCGCCTGCCCGCCCGAGCTCAAGGAGGCGGCCAAGGCCGCCATCGACGCGGACGTGAACCAGTACGCGATCACCTGGGGGGCGGCGGAGTTCCGGGCCGCGGTCGCCGCGAAGGTGGGGCGGACCTACCCGGGCTGGTCGGTCGACCCGGACACCGAGATCTGCGTGACCTGCGGTTCGACCGAGGCAATGATCGCCACCATGCTGGCGCTGGTCGATCCCGGCGACGAGGTGATCATGTTCGAGCCGTTCTACGAGAACTACGGCCCCGACACGATCCTGTCCGGCGCCCGGCCGCGGCTGGTCCGCCTGCACGCCCCCGACTGGTCGATCGACCCGGCGGAGCTGCGCGCGGCGTTCAGCGACCGCACCCGGGCCATCGTCCTGAACACCCCGCACAACCCGACCGGCAAGGTGCTGCGCCGCGACGAGCTGGAGCTGGTCGCCGAGCTCTGCCAACGCCACGACACGCTGGTGTTCACCGACGAGATCTACGAGCACATCCACTACCTCGGACCCGGCGGCCACATCCCGCCGGCGACGATCCCCGGCCTCGAGGATCGGACCGTCACCATCAACGCCCTGTCGAAGACCTACGCGGTGACGGGCTGGCGGGTCGGTTGGACGATCGCGCCGCCCGCCTACACCTCGGCGATCCGCAAGGTCCACGACTTCCTGACCGTCGGCGCGGCGGCACCGTTGCAGGCCGGCGGCGTGGCGGCGATGGGCCTGCCGCCCGCCTACTACGACGGGCTCGCCGAGCAGTACCGCACCCGCCGCGACCTGCTGTGCGCCTCGCTGGCCGACACCGGGTTCACGTTCCGGCAGCCGGACGGCGCCTACTACGTGATGTGCGACACCCGCGCGATCGACCCGGCCGGGGACGACGTGGCCCTGGCCCGCCGGCTGGTCACCGAGATCGGGGTGGCGGCCGTGCCCGGCTCGTCGTTCTTCGCCGATCCCGCCGACGGACGCCACATCATCCGGTTCGGCTTCCCCAAGAAGCTCTCCACGCTGCAGGCCGCCGCGGACCGCCTGGCCCGTCTGAGCCGCCCGGCCGCCGGCGGCTGAAGCCGGCGCTCGGGCGGGGTTGTCACGGCGCCGGGGTGAGCCGGGCCGGCGGCGTCGGCAGCCGGTAGCCGATGCCGGCGGCGCGGGCGTGCCCGGCGCGCAGCTCGCGGTCCAGCTCGGCGAGCTCGGCACGCACCCCGCCGCGCGTCGACCGGCCGAGCAGCGCCGGGCGGGCGCTCATCGCCGCGGGCTCGGGCGGGGCGTACCGGCCACGCAGGTACTCCCCGATCCACCGACCCTGCGCGCCGGCCAGCTCCGGGGGGCCGCCGACGTGGAAGACCCAGGCCGCCGCCAGGTCGAACACGCCGCCGAAACGGGGCGAGTCCGGCCCGCCCGGCCCCAGCCGGGCCGTGCCGTCGCCCAGCACGACCGCGTCGAAGACGCCGAGCAGGTCGTCCCCCGCCCCGGCTCCCGCGGCCGCCACCGCGGCGGCCGGGGCCGCGGACGTTGCCGAGGGCCGGGGATCGGCCCGCACGCCATGGACCTCGAAGGGCGGCGCCGCCGGGCCGGCCGCCGTGAGGCGCAGGGTGCCGGGCGACACCGCGAGGACCTGGTCGGCGCAGCCGTACGCGGCGAGGCGGGCGTGGGCGGCGGGCGGCACGGGGCCGGAGGAGAACGCGGCGACCGCGAGCCCCCCGTCGACGAGGGAGATCGTCGCGGCGGCGGTGGCCACGTCCACGCCGAGGACGGCGACCCGGGGAAGACCTGTCACGCTGGGGCACTCTAGTAGGACTTGATTAGGTCTGTCTGTGGTTGTACTGACTGTCGTCTTCATGTGTGTGGCGGTGGTTGGTATGAGACAGGACGAGATGGCCCGGGTG